>CAMCFD010000009.1 GCA_945874115.1 Rickettsia typhi
TAAAAGAGCGTTTCAATGAGGGAATTGATTTATTAGAATCTGTCGAAGTTGATGAGTTTGTAAATTCATTAAGATTTGGTTGGGCAAAAAATGAAAAGTTTGATTCAATATTTTGTGATAGGGCAAACTCTTCTAAGGCGTTAAATAAAATCGCCACCGATCCCTCACTTGTGAATGTTGAAAAAATTATTATGTTGTGGAGACTTGAAGAAATGTTTGCTGAAAAAGCTGATGATGATTTTTTGAATCAAGCAGAAATTATTGGCAATTTATCAGCACTTGAATTGCAAAAGTTTTATGCGAAATTTATGGTTGGTTGCTTAGAAGAAATTAAATTTAGCGCACATAAAAATGATCCGAAAATTTTAAGAACGAATTTTGAAATGATGAGTCAAAAAATAACAAGCTCAGAAATCGTCAGCAATTTAAATATAGGAATTATAAGTGGTATTTTGGATTTTTACGATAAAAGAACCAATAAAAATTTTAATACATTGTGCAAAGCTCTCGGTTTGCGCTTGTCGAAGATTGATGTAATGGGTACGATATTTGAAGAAAGTGATGAGGGTTCACAAACAGAGTCGGAAGAGTTTGAAAAAGAATCAGAAGGTGATCTTGAATCGGTCTGTAGCTTTCTTTCAACTCAGCCCAGTCCTGTTACCAAAAGCCCTTCTGGGACTAGGTCTGGAAGCCCTTCCTCGTTATCTTCTGGTTCGGAAATTGTTTAGTTGAAATCGAGAATTTTTGCGCTAAATTTATTTGCGTAAACTTTCCCAAATTTTTGTCGCCACTTTTTTGTTAATTCCGCCAACCCTTAATAAATCTTCAACTGAAGCCTCTTTGATTTTTTCGGTTGAGCCAAAATGATTAAGCAGCGCTTTTTTTCGCTTGCCGCCAATTCCCGAAATTTCATCAAGAGCCGATTTCGTCATTGTTTTAGCGCGTTTGGCGCGGTGAGTTGTTATTGCAAAACGATGAGCTTCGTCGCGCAAACGCTGAAGATAGAAGGCGAGTGGCGAATTTTTCTTGATTTCAATTATCGACTTGTCAAGCTTATAATAAGTTTCTTCGCCCGCGTTTCTAAACTCGCCCTTCGCCATACAAAAAAGGGGAATGGTGAGTTTAAGTTCGTCAAAAACTTCACGCGCGGCACTAAGCTGAGGCAAGCCGCCGTCGATAATAACAAGATCGGGCATGGTCTGAATTTCGCCTCGTTCAGGATTTGCGTTTTGTTGCGATTCATTAGACTTCGAATCAAGATTCGAGTTTTCAAATTGCTTTCGCGCTTCAAAAACCGCGTTTTGCTGAGCGATGTCAGCTTTCAAATCGGCGGTGGCGTTTTTAAATCTGCGGCGCAAAACTTCTTTTAACATCGCTGTGTCGTCACGGTTTTGCTGTTGTGGCTCAAGGCTTTGAAACCCCGATGCGCCATCAAATTTAATGTTAAACTTGCGATATTGGCTTTTGATAAAACCGTCAAGACCAGCGCAAATCATGGCGCCAACCGCATTTTGATTTGCGGTGTGGCTGTTATCATAAACCTCGATTCGCTTAGGAATTTCTTTTAATCCAAAAACTTCCTTCACCTCGAATAATAATTTTTTATCACTTAAATTTTTGGCGATTTTTTCTAACAAAGTTTTTTTGGCAATTTGCTCATAATCGTTGATAATTCTGAGTTTGTCGCCTTGCTTAGGAATTTTTATCGCAATCTTTTCATCTCCTAATTTGCTTAAAAATTCATTCATTAAATCGATTTCGGCAATTTCTAAATTCAAGAAAATCAACTTTGGCGGAGCTTCATTTTGATAAAATTGTCCCAAGAATTGCGATAAAAATTCTTCATTACTCAAATCGTCTTTTTCGAAAAAATAGCCTTTGCCGCCATAATTATTGCCGCCGCGATAAAATGCAACATAAACGCAATATTGGTTTTTTTCTTCAACTAAAACAATAAAATCGGCGTCAACAATATCGCTTAAATTTATATTTTGCTCAGCCTGAATTGACGATAAAGATTTGATTTTGTCGCGAATTTGCCCTGCTTTTTCATATTCTTGCGCGTCGCTAAATTCTTGCATTTTTTGCGCCAATTGCGCTTGAATTTGCGCCGATTTTCCACTTAAAAAATCGACAGCTTGCAAGATTGATTTTTGATAATCTTGTTTCGAAATTAAGTCAACGCAAGGCGCTGAACATTTTTTAATTTGATATTCGAGACATGGTTTTTTGCGTCGCGAAAATTCGGCGTCAGAACAATTTCTAAGTAAAAAACTTTTGCGCAAAACATCGATAACGCGATTAATATCAAATCCTGACGCAAAAGGTCCGAAAGAATAAAAATCTTTTTTCTTGACGCCGCGATATTTAAAAATCGCGCCAAAATCGTGATTTTTATCAATCGAAATTGTTGCAAAGCTTTTATCGTCTTTTAGTAAAATGTTGAATTTTGGCGAAAATTTCTTGATCAAATTATGTTCGAGCAAAATCGCTTCCAAGTCAGAATTGGTGTTTGTTGTCTCGATTTTTCGCGCCAAAAAAGTCATTCTTGCAATGCGCGCCGAAAGTTGCGCGATTTTTGTATAACTCAGCAACCTTTTGCGCAAATTCTTCGCCTTGCCAATATACAAAATCTCGTCATTTTCGCCAATAAAGCGATAAACGCCACTATTTTGAGCCGTTTCGTTGATTTGAGTTTTTAATATTTCGTTAAGCATTTTAATGTTTTATAACGGCCTTAAATTCTTCCGCCTCTAGTTTTGTTAACAGTATATAATATCATTTTAACTTCAAAATCATCGTTTTAAATTTCATCCCAAAAAATATTTCGCCTAAAATGCTGATTTTGAGGTTAAAGTGACATAATTCACAACCAATCATTTTTAAGTTGCAACTAATGATAATTATTGTAATATTTCACCATAATCGACATTCTAACAAATAATTTTAAAAATGGTAATAAAAAAAGAACAGCTTGCCGAAATCGAAGAATTAAGACAGCAAAAATCTCAAACTTTACGCCCAGTTTCTCCTGAATTAGAAAAGGTTCTCTATCAGCCAATCGAGGTTCTCGATCACGGTTTTGTCCGCGTGATGGATTATATGGGAAACGATTCTTCTGTCGTTCAAGCCGCTCGCGTTTCTTATGGCGCAGGAACGAAAAAAGTCAATGCAGACAAGGGTTTGATCAATTATTTAATTGCTCATCGCCACACAACTCCGTTTGAAATGTGTGAAATAAAATTCCACATTAAATTGCCGATTTTTATCGCGCGCCAATGGATTCGCCATCGCACAGCTTCAGTCAACGAATATTCTGCGCGTTATTCAATTATGGAAGATGAGTTCTACATTCCGCGCGTTGAAAATTTGGCCGCACAATCAAAAGTGAATCACCAAGGTCGCGACGAAGCTCGCGTTCTAAGCGCTGATGAGCAAAAACGTGTTCTTGAAATACTCAAAAAAGACGCCGAAATTTCATATGATCACTATCTTGAAATGATCAACCAAGACAAAAATGGCAATATTGTTGATGAATCAAAAGACGGCCTCGCGCGAGAATTGGCGCGCATGAATTTGCCGGTCAATTGTTATACGCAGTGGTATTGGAAAATCGATTTACATAATTTGCTTCACTTCCTTTATTTGCGCTCTGACTCTCACGCGCAATATGAAATTCGCGCTTATGCCAATGTCATGCTCGATTTAGTCGAAAAATGGGTTCCTCATTGCTTCGAAGCCTTCATGAAGCATCGCAAAAGTGGCAAAGAACTTTCTGGCGCCGCAATTGACGTCATCAAAAAAATGGTGAAAGGTGAAAAAATTGAGCAAGAAAATTCGGGCCTAAGTGTGCGCGAATGGGGAGAATTAATGGGTTTATTGAAATAATAACATTTTAACCTCAGAATTGGCGTTTTATGTTTCATCTTTTTGACCTAAAACACTAATTCTGAGGTTAAAATTTTATAATATGAGATTTGCGAAAGTTGAAATATACAAATAAAAAGGAGAAATATGGGCAGAATTTGGGAATTAGTTTTAATTTTAGCGATAATCTTAATATTTTTCGGCGCAGGAAAATTGCCGCAAGTTATGAAAGATATAGGCAAGTCAATTCGCGGCTTGAAAGATGGAATGAAAGATGAAAAAGACATCGATAAAAAAGACAAAGAAGAAGACAAATAATATTTTTTGGAGATTTTTTCTCCAAAATGACAAAAAAAGCGCCATATTCCATAAAATTAAGTTAAAATAATTAATTTAATGATTAAAGTTACACTATTTATCCTCAAAATATTTCGCCCAAAACACTGATTTTGAGGCTAAAAATAATATTATTGGTGTAACCAAATTTTTGGAAAATATTTTATAACAAATAAATTAATGGAGCCAAAACGCGTTATCGCAACTCATAAAATTGAAAATCTGGTCAATACAAATCTAAATGACCGCATCACGGTTGCCGATTTAATCACGGCGATGGAAGGTGCTGGCTTTGGTTTGACCTTGATGATTTTTGCGTTTGGAATCATTATTCCGCTTCCGCCTCCCTTTCCAAGCATTATCGCAATTCCGCTGATTATTTTCTCGTTTCAAATGATGATTGGATTGCCGGCGCCAAAACTTCCGCAAAGATTCGCGAAAGTGGCCATAAAAAGGTCGGTTTTGGCGACTTTGGTGCGCAAATCTTCACCCTATATCGGTAAAATTGAGGCAATATTGAGGCCGCGCTTGCTTTTCATGTCGTCGCCCGTGGCTGAAAGAATAGTTGGTGCTTGGTCGCTTTTATTCGCTGTTTTTATTGTGATTCCGGTGCCGCTTTCAAACTTTATTCCGGGGCTTGGAATTCTTATAATATCCTTTGGCCTTGTGGGTCGCGATGGTCTTGCCATGATTTGTGGCATTATCGTTGGCTGTATTGGTATTGCTGTGTCGATTACGGCCGTGTTTATTGGGGTTGAGGTGTTAAATTATCTCAAAAACTTGTTGTTTTAAGATAATACTTGACAGTTAATTTCAATATGCTATAATAGTCAGCGTAAAATAAAAGCTTTGACTTAATGTCGAGGCCTTTGTTTTGTCTTGATTTTCAAAAATTATTTCTTTGAGCATTTTGCTTGCAAATCGTTCTTTACTTTTCCTATATACTTTGAAATTGAATAATCTTTTTTAAATTAACTAATATAATTTATACTTTTCTTTAACCAATATCCTCATTATGTCCAAGCTTACTTTGCGCGGTGTCGCTAATAAAAATAATTCTTCTAAGATAGATTCGCCTCAAAATTCTGACCAATTTGACAACGAAAAAAACCGTAATAATTATGGTGTAAAAAATTTAATCAGCCGCGAAGGCAAAAAAAATGATGCGCAAGATCGAGATTTTGGCGCAAGAAATGATGAGCAAAGCGAAAGGCCAGCTCAGCGCGATTCAAGAGATAATTCTAGAGATAATTCGAGAAATGACCAAAGAAGCGACTCACGAAGCGATATGAGAAGCGATTCGCGCAACGATTCACGAAATGATTATCGTGATGATTCTCGTTATAATAACAGCCGCGATAAATTTGGCGCAGGCGCACAAAATTCAGCTGTTGAAGAAGAGGAAGAAGAGTTAAATATTGATGAAAAAGTTGCTGGTGACGGCAAAATTTTAGAGCTTAAAAGCTTGAAGTCAAAATCGGTTGAGCAATTAATCGAAATGACTAGAGAATATGGTCTTGACAACGTTGGTGATTATGGCCGTCAAGATTTGATTTATTTTATTTTGAAGGGTTTTTCAGAACAACATCCCGCAAATATTATTGTTGGACAAGGTGTTTTAGAAGTTCTTCCTGATGGCTTCGGATTTTTAAGAGCCCATGAAAGCAACTATTTCCCTGGTTCTGACGATATTTATGTTTCTCCAAGTCAGATTAAAAGATTTGGGCTTAGAACCGGCGACACGGTGAAAGGACAAATTCGCGCTCCAAAAAGAGGCGAGCGTTATTTTGCGCTTCTTCGCGTGAGTGAAGTGAATTTTGACCCGGCAGAAAAAATCAAAAATCGTATTTTATTCGACGATTTGACGCCACTTTATCCACAAAGAAAATTGAATTTAGAAGAAGATGCGCCAGTTGGTGGCGATGTCAGCACTAGAATTATGGACGTTATTACTCCGCTTGGAAAAGGCCAGCGTGCTTTGATTGTTGCGCCTCCAAGAACTGGTAAAACTTCTTTGATGCAAAATATTGCGCATGCGATCACGTCAAATCATCCTGAAATTGTATTGATGGTTTTGCTTATCGACGAGCGACCTGAAGAGGTGACTGATATGGCGCGTTCGGTTAAAGGCGAAGTTGTGAGTTCAACTTTCGATGAACCAGCAACCAGACACGTTCAATTGGCCGAAATCGTTATTGAAAAGGCGAAACGCTTGGTTGAAGCTAAAAAAGATGTGGTGATTTTGCTAGACTCAATCACTCGTTTGGCTCGCGCTTATAACACTGTGATTCCGTCATCTGGAAAGGTTTTGACGGGTGGTGTTGACTCAAACGCCTTGCAAAAACCGAAAAGATTTTTTGGTGCGGCAAGAAACGTTGAAGAAGGCGGCTCTCTTACAATCATCGCAACTGCCTTGGTTGAAACTGGTTCAAAAATGGACGATGTAATTTTCGAGGAATTTAAAGGAACGGGCAACTCAGAAATTATTTTGGATCGCAAAATTTCTGATAAACGAATCTTCCCAGCTATTGATATTACTCGTTCGGGAACGCGTAAAGAAGAATTATTGGTTGATCGCGCGACTTTGACAAAAACTTGGATGTTACGTCGAATTGTCAACCCAATGAACTCTTTAGACGCTATGGAATTCTTGATCGAGAAAATTTCTCATACTAAAACTAATGAGGAATTCTTCAAATCGATGAACAGCTAATTGTTTTTTCGTGAGCGCGGCAATCCTGTTAAAACGGCTTGTCGCGCTTTTTTATTTTTGGTTGGTTGGGATTGATGAGATTCTCGCCTGCGCGGGAATGAGAAAGCTTATGTTTATCTAGAAATTTCAAATATCTAAGGCTGCTAAAACATCATTTATTTCGAGCAAAAATCTTCTAGTTTTACTTGCTTGTTGATTTCGCTGCGATTATTATATTCAATCAATATCGAGCGAATGGCTTCGCGCTGTTTTTTAGCGAGTCTGATCATATAAATTTGGCGAATATGTTTGTTAAAAAATCTTTTTCAATTGCGATTATTTTCCTGCTTTGCTCTTGCGTCAGCAATTTGCAACGTCTTGCGCTGGTTGAAAATAAAATGAAAATGGAGGGATTTTATACCTCTTATCTTTCGCTTGAATATCTCGATTATTCGCGAAGTTTGCTGCAAAATGACGATTATTTGAATGCCGAATATTTCGCGAAAAAAGGTCTCGATGCTTCAAAAGGCTATGATTTGGCTCTTGAAAATCCATATTATTGGTACGCCGATCAAGTTGAAATTGAAGATTTAGTTTCGGCGCAAAAACGCTATGAAAAAGTTTCGACCGCCGAAGTTCGCAATCTTTTGCCAATTCAAATGGCGCATTTAACTTTTTTGTATGATTGCTGGGCCAGCAAAGAAGCTAAGCCGGCATTTCGACTTGGCGAGATGCGAAAATGCAAAGAGCGATTTTATACATTGATTGACGAAGTTGAATATTTTATCGCGAATTTAGGAAAAGACAAAGCGCCAAAAACTGTGTTTGTCGAGCGCCAATTTGAGCGTTATTTGGTGATTTTTGATTTTGACAAATTCAAAATTAATGAAAAAGCCAATAAAAAAATGGTCGAAATTTTAAACGTCATTGACGCTTTGGACGGCGATTATTGTTTGGTTTTGGTTGGAAACGCCGATCGCGCCGGAAAAAATTTATATAACGAAACGCTTGCTTTGAAGCGCGCCAAAGTTATTGAGCAATATTTAAACAAGAATGGCGTTGGTTCAGACTTGATTGAAATTAGAGTTGAGGGCGAGGAATTTCCTGATTTAATCACGAAAGATAAAGTTCGTCAACAATTCAACCGAACTGTCGGAGTTTATATTGTAAAAGGCGCCAAATCGGTTCGGGACGTGCCTTTGCCGGTTATTAAAAATGAGGCTTACAAATTGGAAATAACAAAAGAAAAGAAAAAACGCGGTTTAAAATAATATGAAAAACGATTTCAAAAATGTCAAAAGATTGGTCATAAAAATTGGCTCATCACTTTTGGTTGAAGACAAAAAATTGCGCGAGAAGTGGCTTGGCGCCTTGATGAAAGACGTTGGCGAGTTGCTTTCACAAGGCGTTGAAATTGTCGTGGTTTCTTCGGGCGCGATTGCGCTTGGGAAAATAATTTTGAAGAAAGATAAATTGTCGACAATCGCGCAAAAGCAGGCGGCGGCTGCTCTTGGCCAAATTCAACTAATGTCGAAATATCGCGACGCGGCTAAAAAATTCGATTTTAATGTGGCGCAAATTCTTCTGACATCTTCTGACTGTAACGAGCGCGAGCGTTATAATAATTTGCAAAATGTTTTTGGCGAGTTGTTAAAAAATAAAATTGTGCCAATAATTAACGAAAATGATTCGGTTGCAATTGATGAAATAAAAATTGGCGACAACGACCGATTGGCGGCGCGCGTGGCGCAAATGATTTCGGCTGATTTGTTGGTTTTGTTTTCTGATATTGACGGGCTTTATGATAAAAATCCAAAAGTTTTTTCTGACGCGAAATTAATTGGCGAGGTGAAAAAAATCACGAAAGATGTTGAAGAAATGGCCGGTGGCGCTGTTTCAAGTGTTGGAACTGGCGGCATGATCACAAAAATAACGGCGGCAAAAATGGCTTCGCTTTCGGGCCTTGAAGCTGTGATTACTAGCGGATTAAACGATAATTGTTTGACAAAATTATTTCTGGATAAACAAAATTATACCATTTTTCGCAGTGACAAAAACGCTGTAAAATCGCGCAAAAAATGGCTTTCGGGCTTTTTAAATGCGAAAGGTGAAGTTGTGGTGAATGAATGCGCCAAAACCGCGCTTTTAGAAAAAAATGTCAGTTTATTGCCGATTGGAATTGTAAAAATTAATGGCAATTTTAAGAAGAATGAGTTAATATTTATCAAGGACGAATCGGGAAATCACATCGCAAACGGCATTGCGAATTATGATTCTGTTCAGGCGCAAAAAGTTTTGGGGAAAAATAGTGTCGATGTTAAAAAGCTTCTCGGCGTTGATAAAACTGAATTGGTTCACATTGATAATTTGGTGATGATTTAAAATTTGACGCACCAAATAGCGTCAACTCTTTAACAATTTGTTTAAATAATTTGTAATATAAAATGAAAATAAAGAATATAAAGGCACGTGAAGTTCTTGACTCGCGCGGATTTCCAACTGTTGAAGTTGATGTTGTTTTAGAAAATAATATTGTGGCGTCAGCGATTGTTCCAAGTGGTGCATCGACTGGAAGCTTAGAGGCGTGTGAGTTGCGCGATGGCGATAAAAATCGTTATTTAGGAAAAGGTGTTTTGAAAGCCGTTGCCAATGTTAACCAAAAAATTGCGCCAAAGCTTATCGGCTTTGATGTCAGCAAGCAGCGCGAAATTGACAATTTGATGATTGCGCTTGACGGAAGCGAAAATAAATCGAATTTGGGCGCTAATGCAATTTTAGCGATTTCTCTTGCGTGCGCTAAGGCTGCGGCACTTTCTCGCGGCGTGAAATTGTTTGAATATATTGCTCAATTGTTTGGGCAAAATTCTGGTTCTTATAAAATGCCAATTCCGATGATGAATATAATCAACGGTGGCAAGCACGCGGACAATGCGATTGATATTCAAGAATTTATGATTATGCCATTTTCGGCGAAATCTGCGTCGGACGCAATTCGAATTGGCGCCGAGATTTTTCATCACCTAAAATCACTCTTGAAGCAAGATGGATTCTCGACCAACGTTGGTGATGAAGGTGGTTTCGCGCCAAATTTCACAAGTTCAAAACAGGCACTTGATTATATTTCGAAAGCGTGCGAAAAAGCGGGATATAAACTTGGCACCGACATCAAATTGGCTCTAGACGCGGCTTCGACCGAGTTTTATAAAAACGGAATTTATAATTTAGAAGGCGAGGGTAAAAAATTAAACAGTGTTCAATTGGTTGAATATTATAAAGATTTGGTAAAAAATTATCCGATTTTTTCAATTGAAGATGCTTGCTCTGAAGACGATTTTGAAGGCTGGAAGCTTATTACAAAAGAGCTTGGCGAAAAGGTTCAACTTGTCGGTGATGATTTATTTGTGACGAATCCGAAAATTTTAGCGCAAGGAATTAAAGAAAAAATGGCCAATGCAATATTGATTAAAGTCAATCAAATCGGCACTTTAAGCGAAACTTTAGACGCAATTTCTTTGGCGCATAAAAATAATTATCGCGCGATTATTTCGCACAGATCGGGCGAAACTGAAGATTCAACAATTTCTCATATTGCCGTTGCGACCAACGCCGGACAGATCAAAACCGGTTCTTTATGCAGGTCGGATCGCATTGCAAAATATAATGAATTGATCAGAATCGAAGAAGCTCTTGGCGAAAATTCGCGTTATATGAAGATTTAATTTTGTTTGGGCGATCCTCGTGGTCGCCTTTGTTTATTGACTTGCGCAATTAGGCGTTATGATGGCTTTCTTACATTATTCATAAATGAAAATAGCAGTTTTAATAAATGAAAATTTGCAAGACATGGTTTTGGGTGCTAATACCAGCCTATCTTATATCCTTGCCGCTGCTGCGTTTGGCGATGTTTATGTTTATAAAATTGATGAATTAGGTGAGCTTAAAAAAAATGTAAAAGCAATCTTTTTCAATAAAAATAATTCGCAAGAAATTATTGATGAATATAGAAATGAAAATAAAAAAATCTCGCAAACCCTTCTAAATCAAAATCTTCCGCCGAAAAAATTTGTTAGAGATTTGAAAAAAAATCTTGAAATGCGCGATTTTTCTTTCGACGACATAGACTTCGTAATTCAGCGCTTAGAGCCAATGAAGCCGCCATTTCCGCCATTTGGCAAAGTTAACATTAATGAATTTTTGCGCGACTTTTCTGAGAAAATTTTTACCAAAAATAAAATTTATAATTTGCCAATTGATTGTTTTGGTGATAAAGAATTTCCACTTGAACTTGATGATAAAAACGTTGCGGTTCCTACAAAAATAAGCTTTCTTGCTGATGAAAATATTGCGCAAAAAGTTAGAAAAATTGGTCAAAAAATAATTCTAAAACCTGATAATTCAGCGCAGGCATTTGGTGTTTTTGCAATTGAGTTTGACGAAAATGGCTTTGATTTGCAAAGAATTTTGCTTGAAAAATTGTCAGATTTAATTGTTGGCGAAACCTTTAAAATCAAGCCTCAAATTGATGATGAAGAATTGAAAAAAATAATTCACATTTTATTTTTTGTACAAGATTTTAAGGTAAAAAAAGAAATTTCTGATAAAAAAATTGGTGATTTTAATGATTCTCAAATTAAAATTCGAGGCGAACAGCTTTATGGACATAAAATCTTGATTCAGCCTTTTATTGAAGGCGTTAGAATTGGCGACATCAGAATTATTTTGGCCAAAATGAGCGATGAAAATTTCGCAATTATCGGATCAGTTTTTCGCAAAACCATTTCGACAAATTCTAAAAATTTTGCGACAGGAATCATGTCGGGAAGCTCTATTCCCGTTGATATTTCGAGTGTTTTAAATGACGAAGAGCAAAAGGATTTAATCGCGAAAACTAATTATGTTATTAGTCAACTTAATACTAAATTTCGCGAGCAATATAAAAATTGTTTCGAGCTTGGTCTTGATTTTTTGCTTTTCGGAGATAAAAAACATGTTTTTTTGGGCGAGGCCAATCATTATTGTCAGGGCTTGATTCCATTTTGTGAAGCTGTTTTGAAAAATGAATTTTACGATAAAATTAACGGCGTAAAAATCGAACATAATTATGGCTTGAATATTACTAAAACGGTCATTGGCGAACAGTTATCGTTGCGTCGGAAGGTTTTATAGATGTCAAAAATTCTAAATTTTGGCATTTTTACGCAATTTCTCGAACAAAATTGCCAATTTATCCGCTTTTTTGCAATCAATCCTTGAAAAAATCGCTTATACGTTTATAATTATACCATTTCCACTAATAATTAGTCTAAATATTTAGAAATATCTTAGTCAAAATAAACTTTAAAAATGACAACATTTTGTCGCTTTGCGCCTTCCCCTACTGGGTTTCTTCATGTTGGAAACATTCGTGCGGCCATCATTAATTTTTTATACGCCAAGAAAACTAGTGGAAAATTCATGTTGCGCCTTGACGACACAGATGTTGAGCGCACGAAAGACGAATATCGCGACATGATTTTGACCGACATGTCTTGGCTTGGCCTTGAATATAGCGACTTTGCAAAACAGTCAGATCGCCTAGAAAAATATGAGGCGGCGAAAAATTTGTTGATAAAATCGGGCAGACTTTATGAATGCTACGAAACGCCACAAGAACTAAATTTGCAGCGCAAAAGTCAAGTCGCATCAGGAACGGCGCCACTTTACAACCGCCAAGCACTCAATTTAACCGAAGAGCAAAAACAAAACTTACGCGCGCAAGGCTTAAAGCCGCATTATCGTTTTTTGCTTCAAGATAAATTAGTGGGTTTCGACGATAAAATTAAAGGCCGCATCGAATATCAAGGTCTACATTTTTCTGACCCCGTTTTGGTGCGCGACAACGGCGTGCCGACTTACACTTTTTGTTCGGTCGTTGACGATTTAGAATTTGCCGTCACTGACATTATCAGAGGCGAAGACCACATCACCAACACCGCGGTTCAGATTCAAATTTTCGAAGGTTTGATTGACGCTGGTTTTGGCGGAAAAATTCCTCATTTTGCACATTTGGCTTTAGTCAAGGCTCTTGACGGAAAAATCTCGAAACGCGAAGGTGGCTTCGACGTTAAAACGCTTCGCGCTGAAGGAATAGAGCCGTTCGCCCTAATTTCTCTTCTTGCCCAAATCGGAACTTCAAAATCGATTGAAATTCACAAAAATTTCGAACAATTAATCGCCAATTTTGATTTTTCCAATTTCTCGAAATCTTCGACAAATTATGATTTAGATGAAGTAAAAAATATCAACCAGAAATTGCTGCAAATTCTCGATTTTAAATATGTTCAAGCGAGGTTTAAAGAATTAAATCTTGGTGAAATTAATGAAGATTTTTGGAATATTTTTAAAGCCAATATCGAAATTTTAGGCGAAATCGACAAATGGTGGAAAATTTGTAAAACAGATTTTCGCTATGAAAACGCGCAAAATGACAAAGAATTTTTGAAAGCCGCGTCAGAATTGCTTCCTCAAGATACGAAAGATGCGGAATGTTGGAATAAATGGCTCGCTGAAATCAAGAAAAATTCACAGAGAAAAGGCAAAGAATTATTCTTACCAATACGCTTGGCTCTAAGCGGAGAAGTTCACGGCCCAGAGTTAAAACATTTGATAAATGAAATTGCGCGCGACGAAATTTTGGCAAGATTGCAAAATTAAACACGCGCGTAGAAATTTAGCGGAAATTATATTTTTTCTTCGAAGCTGACTTTCTTGAATTGTCCGTCAATAGAGGCTCCGTCTTCAACACACAAAGTTTGATATTCGATAACTCCGTTGATGACAGCTTTGCTTGAAACGCTGATCGTTTTCGCTCTTATGTTGCCAAGAAAATTGCCTCTAATATTTAAAGATTCGGCAATTAAATCGCCTTCAACCACGCCATTTTCGCGGATAATCACAACATTTCCTCTAATCGTACCTTTTATAGTGCCCTCAATTTCAATCAATCCAAGGCTGGTTATATCACCTTCAATCTTCAAATCGCGAGATAAAATCGTCGGAGTTGCTTTGCCGTTGCTAATGTTTTCGATCTTCTTATTCATATTTTTTCTATTGTCGTTGCTTGAGTTAAGCTCGTGAATTTCGGCTGTCTTTTGTTTCAAATTAGCTATTTGCATGATTTAACTGAGTTGACTTGTTAAAGAAAGAATCTCCGGCTTCTAAAAATTTTCTTGGATTAAGTGGAATATTTTTATAGCGAACCTCATAATGTAAATGTTGCCCAGTGCTTCTTCCTGTGCTTCCTTGGCGCGCCAACAAATCACCTTTTTTGACGATCTGACCTTTTTGTACTATAACTTTAGAAAGATGTCCGTAGCGTGTCGTAATGCCGAAACCGTGGTCGATGACGACAGCATTGCCATAATCTGAGAATTTTCCGGCTAAAATAACCACGCCAGATGACGGGCTGATAATTTGTTCGTGACTTGGGCCAACAAAATCAAGGCCTTGATGAACCGCCATTCCTCTGGTGAGTGGGTCAACTCTAGGGCCAAAGCCGCTTGAGACCATATAATTTTTGATCGGTCGTGATAAAGGAATAAATTGCGTCAACTTTTCAAGCATAATCAGGCGATCGATTTCGTCAGAAAATTTTGCAGTATCGAGCGATTTATTGAAAGAGAAATGTTTGATTGCAACTTCGCTGGCACTAAAGTTTTCAAGCGGAATAAAGGGTCCGCCTTGGCCAAGTTCTGAGTTTTTTAGCTTTGGATATTTTTTCATTAAGTTGGCAACGCTTTTTGTTGGTTTTTTGATGTTGAGGCCAGTAATCGCAATGGTTTTTTCGATTCTTTCGATTCGCGTTTGAGCAACTTTTTTAATAACGAACATTTTGTTGGAAGCTTCTCTAATTTTGTCAACCGTTTCAAGGTCTGAGCTTGACATGGCTTCTTCGTCTAAATTTTTCGGAAGTTGTAAATCTTCAGTTTCTTCGCCAACCAAAGTATTTTCGCCCGTAACCGAGATTAAATAATCATTGACTTTCTTGAGTTTATCGTTGATATTGCTGAATTCGGCGTCAAAATAATTAGCGACATTTCTCAGTCTTGCAATTTCCTCAGATTTTGCGCTGATGATTTTGTTATATTGAAGTGATTCGTAAAATAAATTTGCAATCCACGCAAACGCAAGGCAAAAACACAGTTGAGAGAAGGGTCCAAGGGTAACTGTTCTAATCTTTTGATTAGTGACAAATAAAATTTGTCTTTTGGCGAAAGTGAATTTTAAAGAATTAACTACAGCTTTTTTTATAGCAACGAGAAACGACCTTAAGTTATTCAAAAATTGTCTTTTTCGTAAAAAAGCCTTAATATTCATCTAATTTCAGTGTTTTTCTTGTATATTTAGTCATATTTCTACCCTATTTTGACCCTTAATTTGACCAATGTCAAGCCATATTTTATGTTTTCATATAAATTGTCGCATTTTTTGGTGGTTTTTGCGCCGATTTTTCTTGACTTTGATAAATAATTGAACTAAAATCGCGGTTTAATTTATTCTCATAACAGCAAATTATGAGATTGTTTAGAGATTGCTCGACGCATAAGCGTCGCCCCACACTTTGTGGGATCCCGATAATTAATGTTATTATTTTATGACAAAGAAGAAAGAAATAGGCATTCAAACTCATCCAAAATTACACACCGTTGAAGTTGTGATGACTGATGGTGCAAAATTTGCTATCCAAACAACTTGGGGCAAAGATGGCGATGTTTTGAAACTTGACGTTGACCCGAAAAATCACCAAGCTTGGCAGCAAGATGGTCAAAAATATGTTAACGCAAATAACGAAAGAGTTAACAAATTTAAAGAAAAATTTGGCGATTTCAAATTATAGTTTTATTTTGATTCTCGATTTTATTGCCGTTTATAAAATAAATGCGCAATAAAATCGGATTTCTTTTCTGTTTTAAATTTCTCTCACAAGTTTCGTTATAAAATCTTTCGATGAAAAAACAGATAATTTGCTTTTCAGGTTGGGGACAAAAATTTGACTCGCTGAACCACATTTTTTTATCGCAAAAATTCTCCGATTTCGAAATAATTTCTCTCAATTACGCAATTTTTGACAATGTTGAAGCTTTTTTCGCTGATGTTTTGGCGCGAAAATTAAACCCCGAAATTTTGGTTGGCTGGAGTTTGGGCGGGCAATTGGCTTTGCGCTTAGTGCAACGCGAAATTTTGCGTCCGAAAAAATTAGTTTTAATCGCACCTCCTTTTCAGATGGTGAAAAATGCGCGAATTCAAGCGGGAATGGCGCGCGCGACGTTTGATGAATTTTATGGTAATTTCAAAAAAGCGCCAGACACAACTTTAAAGAAATTCTCGATTTTGACGTCGATGAATGACAAAAATTCTTCTGAAATTGCGCGCTCTCTTGAAATTAGCGAAAAAAATTTCAACCAGCTTGTTTTTTGGCTTGAAGAGTTGGCGCGTTTTTCGTTCTTTGATTTTGACTTTTCAAAAACGCCGCAAACTCTTTATTTTCATGGGTTTGGAGATATGATTGTTCACATTTCACAACTGGAATATTTTAAAGAAAGAATCGCGAATTTTCAGGGTGAAATTTTTAAAAATTGCGGACACGCGCCGCATTTGAGTGACTTGGAAAAATTTCAAGAAAAGCTGTTTGAGTTTTTGCGCCAATAATTTGTTGCGTTAACTATCTGATCATTGACGCCGACCCTGTCTTGCTTTTAATTTCCGCTTTTAGGGTTTTTAAGTCTTCGACGCCTCGTTGATTATGAATGAAGCTTTGTTCTTGTGACCGAAATTTTCTCATCAATTCTTTCTGTTCCGCTTCACCTAATCCTTCTGGAGGTCTAAAAAACGTTAGTTTTGTTTGTGAATCATCGAGTCCAAAATTTCTTAGCTTGGTCGTCGAAGCCGCTAAATCATTACCTTTATCTTCTGATTCAATGATAAAAATATCACCTTCGGCTAGCCCAATTGCTTGTGCTTTTGAGCCTTCAAAAACTTCGGTGATTGTAAATTCAAAACAGTTGGTTTTTGTGTTGAATTTGTGGGAAGAGGCGACGCCGAATCCGACATAAGATTTTGGGCGTTTAAAAAGCGGCGATTCTTTGTCGGGAATTTTTTGCAATTCATTATTAGCGGCAAGTTTTGTTTTGCGTAATTCTTCGGGGTTTTTTGGCGCTTGAACTTTCTCGATGAATTTTGCGACCACGTCTATTTCTTGAAGTTGGTGCGATTTAGTCGGAGCTGGCGCTGGATTTGGTTTTTTAAGTTCTTCATCGCTTTCAACTCCTAAATATTCAGTTTGAATTTCGCTAAGCGCTCGAAATAAGTTGCCGACATCTTGATCTCTTCTTAATTTATAAAGATCTTCGAGTGGTTTTAATATTTTTCCGATATTATTGGCCGTGATTTTTGATGTCATCATCGCGACAAAATTTTCAATTTCTATCGGGCTTAAATTAAAATGTTCTAAAATTCTAGAATCAGTGATTTGGGTTGATATATTAACTAATATTTGATTATAAACTTTTTCTAATTCGAAAGATGATAATAGATCGATATTTCCCTTTTCTCCTCTGATTGTTCGTTCTAATTGATAAATAGTGGATAGTTTTTTTGGGCTGTCTTCTTGTTCTAATTCTTGCAATAATCTATCAAAATCATCCTCGCCTTTTTTAGGTGATGATACTGCGGCTGTTGTTTGTGTAGGTGGTTTTTTGCTTTTTGTTATTGAAGATCTAGCTCGGGTGAAAATGCGTTCATTGTCAAATTCTTGCATTAAACGGGCCCGAGACGCCTGTAAAAAACGGTTGAAATCAGCTCGCGGAGGGGTAATCGGCTGATTTATTGGCGTGTTGAAAGAATTTACGGCGTTGAAAACGGCGTGATATCCACAACTAAAACCGTCGGTTTGGGCTATGCAGGCTTGTTCGCGTGGCGGTTGTATTAATATTTGCATGCCGGCTAATCTTATTTGATCGTTGGCTTTCGCGATAATTCTTTGAATTGACTCCGGAACTTGGCCGAGGCCTTGTGGATTCGAAGAGTTAATATGATAAGCTTCGACCGCCTTGTTAGCAGGATTGAAGCGCAAGTGAAGACAGCTCCAGTGGCTGCAACCTGTTATTTCTGATAATTCTCCTGCGCTGAATCTGCGTCTAGTTAAATATCCGCGGGCGAGTGCAATTGAGCATTTTTGTCTTTGTGGGGATTGTCGAACTAAAATATTTTCATTATAAAATGCCATAATAGCGCCAAGAAGACTTTCGTCGATTGATTGATCGTTTGGTCTTGAGGGAATTACGGCGATATTGAGGTTGTTGTTGCGTGATAATGATGCGTATAGTTCGTCAGTCATTCCGGATTGTATGAAAGACTCTCGCATTAAATGATGAAGATTTTGGTGTGAAAGCATCGTGCGTCGACCAACTATGTTAAACAGGTCTAGCTCGTTTTGCCCGTTTGTTATTGGTGCTTTTGTCAATTTTCTCGGTGTCATTGGCATGATAGAATTTGTTTGCCCAAAAAACTAATATTCCTTAAGTATATCACATTTTTTATAAAAACACCAGTTAATTTTGTTGCTTTCTTGTGATTTGCATGTAGTTTTGTTGCAATGTTAACAAAATTTAAGAATATTATGAAATCATACAGCGTTCAATCGCCGCATTCCATTATTGGAAAGTTTACGCAAGAGGAAATAGATAGATTGTTTAGGGCGCAAAAATCGACGGAAGATGCTGCAATATTTAGTATTGTTGATGCCGCTATTGCTAAAGATGAAGATTTCAATGAAATGGATTGTAGAGTTCTTGCGGCAAAATTTATCGAGGTTAATTTCGTCGATAAAGTTGATGATTTTGAAACTATTCATGAATATGATATGCGATTTGAACAGGCTTTTGAGGGGCTTATTGCGGGCGATGAAATGGTTGAAGAGTTTGGTGATGAAGTTTTTGGAGAAGGTGAGGCCGCTCCTAAAAAAATTGTTTATAATATGCAAGGAAACAAAAGAAAAGCATTGCATAATTTGCCTGGATTTGAGGGCGTGAAATTGAAAGGAGAGTCAGATGGCAGAGAGAGCGATGTTTAGTATTTTGACAAATTATAGTTTTGTCGGGACTTATCGCAATTTGCGCAAATAAATCATATTTTGCGCCGATAGCCAATTGCTTCAAGCAAATGAATTTGTTTAATTTGGGGCGAGTTTTCTAAATCGGCGATTGTGCGCGCAACCCTTAAAATTCGCGTGATTCCGCGCATTGAAGTAGACATTTTCTCAACCGATTTTCGCAAGATTTTTTGGCAGTCATCGTCAATTTCGGTGCATTTTTCAAGCGCTTTTCCACTAACTCGCGCATTGGTTTTTTGGATAATATTCTCATTTTGATAGCGGTTTCTCTGGATTTCGCGCGCTTTTGCAATTCTTGCTTTAACGGTTTTTGAATCTTCGGACGGTTTATTTTGTGAGAAAAATATATCAATTTGAGGAACTTCGATAATAATGTCAATTCGGTCAAGCAAAGGGCCTGAGATTTTATTTTGATAATCTTGACCGCAAATCGGTGCTTTTTTACATTCTTTGTTACCATCGCCCAAATATCCGCAGCGACAAGGATTCATTGCCGCGACAAGTTGAAAATTGGCGGGGTAGGTGATGTGTGAATTGGCGCGCGAAATGCTGACCTCGGCGGTTTCAAGCGGTTGACGCAGCGAATCGAGAACTTGACGCGGAAATTCGGGCAATTCATCGAGAAATAAAACGCCGTTGCAGGCAAGCGAGATTTCGCCGGGCTTGGCTTTGCTTCCCCCTCCAACCATCGCGGGCATCGAGCATGAATGGTGTGGGTCGCGATATGGCCGCTTCGTGATTAAATTGCCGTCGATAATTTTGCCAGAAATGCTGTGAATCATGTTAATTTCGAGAATTTCTTCGAGATCTGGTGGTGGTAAAATTCCGTTCAGCCTTGAGGCAAGCATTGATTTTCCTGTTCCGGGAGGGCCAGACATCAATAAATTATGGCCGCCAGCCGCAGCAATTTCAAGGGCGCGTTTCGCACTTTCTTGGCCTTTAATTTCGGATAAATCAGGATAAAATATTGTGTCGTCAAGTCTTTTGGTTTTTGGCCTCGCGAGATATTCTTCGCCTTTAAGATGGCTAATTAACGAAGGTAAATTTGGCGCAGAAATAATCGCTAAATCGCCAGCCCAAGCTGCTTCTGAGCCATTTTTTTCGGGGCAAATAATGCCATATTTTCTCTGATTGGCGCCGATTGCCGCCGAAATTATGCCACTGACCGCAGAAATATTTCCGTCGAGAGATAATTCGCCGAGTGCGAAAAAACTTTCGACCGAAGATTGTTCGATAATTTCCATCTCGATTAAGATCCCAAGCGCAATTGCGAGATCAAAATGACTTCCTTCTTTTTGTAAATCGGCCGGCGCCATATTGACTGTGATGCGTTTTTGTGGCCAAGAAAGACCAAGCGATGAAATGGCCAAGCGCACTCTCTCGCGCGATTCGGCGACCGCTTTGTCTGGCAAGCCTACGATGGTAATATTTGGTAATCCGGCGGAAATTTTGACTTGAACATCGACATCAACTACGTCGATCCCCAGAAAGGAGAAGGTTTTAACTTTGGCGACCATTTGGGTTTTTTAGTGGTTAATATTTGGTGTTTTAATTATAAAATAACGAATTTTGTTCAAAAATGTCTATTTAATGACTCGCAATATATTTTATTAAAAACAACTCTTTATGTTATAATATAACAATTGCAAAAACTCTCAGATCTGGTGGTGACAGACCTTGGCTTTTGAGGCCTTGGGTTTTTAGCTTTGGCGGTTTTTTCCGAAGCTAATCGTGGTGTTTCTGGTTTTGGGCTGTCGTGGTAAGACAGGTTTAGCGTGGTGAATGTCTGTCGTGATGAAACAAACACCTTCACTATGATCGTCATCTAAAAATAAATTGCCACCAACTAATGGTTGTAATGTGAAGAAAAGATTCTAACTACACTAGAATTTATATTTATAATTATTGCAAGTTGATATGCGTTTTGTTCTTGATAATAAAGGCTTTGCGAGATTTATGCGATGCAAGTTATTTTTTCGTAAATTTTATAAAATTCTTAAAAAAACAGAGATTTTGAAATTTATAAGTTGAGTGAAAAATAATTGAGCACAAAAATTCAAAATGAGCTAGAAAATAAAGGCTATTCCACATTTATTTTAGGAAAAACTTTGGCATTTGCGTGAAATCGGAGTCGATAAAAATTTGCAAGCTTATCGAAAAATTATTAAGAGATTTTATGAAAGTGTTTAGAGTGGTAAAAGACTAGAAATAAGGGCAAACCGAGGCTTGCCCTTAAATTTAATTCAACTAAATTGACGCTCTAACTTGTTTAGTAGCATCAACCATTTGTTTTAAAGCTTGCTTAGTTTCTGGCCAAGCGCGTGTTTTCAAGCCGCAATCAGGGTTAACCCAGATTTGCTCAGACTTCAAAACTGCTGCTGCTTTTTGCAATAAATTAACCATTTCTTCGGTTTTTGGAACGCGCGGAGAGTGAATGTCATAAACGCCGGGCCCGATTTCATTTGGATATTTAAAGTTGATGAAGGCGTTTAATAATTCCATATTCGAACGTGAAGTTTCGATTGAAATAACGTCTGCATCCATATCAGCAATGGCTTTAATGATGTCGTTAAACTCAGAATAACACATGTGAGTGTGAATTTGAGTTCTGTCTTCAACACCTGAAGCCGTAACGCGGAAAGCGTCAACTGCCCATTTCAAATAATTTTCCCATTTTGCTTTGCGAATTGGCAAACCTTCGCGTAGAGCGGCTTCGTCGATTTGGATAATTTTGATTCCAGCTTTTTCCAAATCAACAACTTCGTCACGAATTGCAAACGCAATTTGAAGAGCGGTGTCGCTTCTTGGTTGGTCGTTACGCAAGAAAGACCATTGCAAAATAGTGATTGGGCCAGTTAACATCCCTTTCATATATTTTTTAGTCAAACTTTGTGCATATTTCGCCCATTCAACAGTCATCGGAAGTGGTCTTGAAACATCTCCGAAAATTACTGGAGGTTTAACGCAGCGCGAGCCATAACTTTGAACCCAGCCATTTTTCGTGAAAGTGAAGCCTTTAAGTTGTTCGCCGAAATATTCAACCATGTCATTTCTTTCAAATTCGCCGTGAACTAAAACGTCAAGGTCGATTTCTTCTTGAAAGGCAACGGTTCTCGCAGTTTCTTCTTTGATGAATTTTTCATAATCAGCAACAGAAATTTTTCCGGCTTTGAAATCAGCACGAGCCTTACGAACTTCTGCAGTTTGAGGAAATGAACCAATTGTAGTAGTTGGAAATAAAGGCAATTTCAATTCATTGATTTGAATTTGTCTTCTTTTTTGATAATTGTTTTTACGATTTTTGTCGTCTTCAGTAACGTTTGCAATGCGCTTTTTAACGGCTTCGTCGTGAATTTTAGATGAAGTTTTTCTCGCCGCATTAGCTTTTTTATTAGCCGAAATGTCAACATTATCACCGTCAACAGCCTTAGCAATTGAAGTGATTTCAGTCAATTTTTGTTTGGCAAAAGATAACCAAGATTTGATTTCTGAATCAAGTTTGTCTTCATTTTCTAAGTTAACTGGAGAGTGAATCAAAGAGCAAGAAGAACCAATAATCACGCGTTCGCGACCAAGTTTTGCAATCGCTTTTTTCGCGATTTCGCAAGATTCTTCAATATTGTTGATCCAAATATTTCTTCCATCAACAAGTCCGATAGACAAAGACTGGCCAGCTTTCACGGCGTCTAAAGCTTTTTCAAGTTGGTTAGGTGCGCGAACTAAATCGATGTGAACCGAATCAGTGTTTAAGCCAAATGCCAAGGCAGTGTTGTCTTCTAAACCTTCAAAATAAGTTGCAAGGTGAAGTTTGATTTCGCCTGCAAATTTTTTGATTTGTGCAAAAGCTTCAACATAAGCGTCGGCGGCTTTTTTCGACAAGTCGGTGATCAAAAATGGCTCGTCAATTTGAACGTCTTTAACACCAATTTCAGCCAATTTTGCGAATAATTCTTTATAAGCCACAAGTAAATTTGGCAATAAATCAAGCTTTTCGAATTCGCTTGTGGTTTTGCCAAGAAGCAAGAAAGACACGGGCCCGATGATAACTGGACGAGTTTCAAAACCAGCTTTTTTAGCTTCTAAATATTCGTCAAAAATTTTACTTGAAGAAAGTTTGAATTTTTGATCTTTTTTGAATTCGGCAACAATATAGTGATAATTTGTGTCGAACCATTTTGTCATTTCCATTGCGAACACGTCAAGGCCGCTTTTTTGCGCGCCACGAGCCATTGCGAAATATAAATCGAGGTCAACATTTCCGCCATCGAATTTAAAACGCTCAGGAACCGCGCCAAATAGGGCGATTGTGTCTAAAACTTGGTCATAAAATGAAAAGTCATTTGATGGAATGTGAGAAATTCCGGCGTTTTTTTGTTCTTGCCAGTTTTTATTTCTGATTTCTGAGGCAGCTTTTTGTAGGTCAGCAGCGCTTGTTGCGCCTTTCCAATAGCTTTCAACAGCTTTTTTTAATTCGCGATTTTCACCAATTCTAGGAAAACCTAAAGATGCAGTTTTTAACATATATTTAAGAATTTAAAGTTTGTGCAAGGCTTTGCAACACAAGATAAAAGGCGGGCTCGCTTTTGGAAAACGTTTGAAAAATTTGACAAAATTTTCTGTCAAGATACTAAAATTGTATTGTGTTTTGACTAAATAATCAAGTGTTAATTTTAATTTTTTAGTCGCGGATTTATGTGGATAAAGTTTGATATTTTTTAGAAAAATCGTGAATTCTAAGAAAATGCTGGAAATTTAGTAAAATCAGGGCTAGAATTGGTGAAAATGATTTTTTTGAGTGATTTATTTTTAGAAATTTTTCAGGCAAAAACTTACTAAATATAACAAAAGATAAAATGTTAAAGACAGATCTAGTCATAATTGGTGCTGGTCCGGCGGGGATTTTTTCGATTTTCGAGGCGGGAATGTTAAAGATAAAATGCCACGTGATCGACACGCTAGAGCACATCGGCGGCCAGTGCACGGCGCTTTATCCTGAGAAGCCAATTTATGATATTCCGGCTTTTCCAAAAATTTTAGCCAGCGATTTAATTAACCAGTTAGAAGAGCAGGCGAGGCCTTTTGCGCCCGTTTATCACTTGAATCAGCGCGTTGATAAAATTACGAAGCTTCCCGATGGTTTTTTGGTTGAAACTTCGAAAAATACGCAAATTGAATGTAGCGCGATCATTATTGCCGCCGGTTGCGGAGCCTTCGGACCCAACAGACCGCCGCTTGCAGGCATTGAGCAATATGAAGGAAAATCGATTTTTTATTCGATAAAATCGAAAGCGCTTTTTGCTGATAAAAATGTGGTGATTGCTGGCGGCGGCGACTCTGCGGTTGACTGGGCTCTAAGCTTGGTTGATGTAGCAAAAAACGTGTCTTTGGTTCACAGGCGCGACAAATTTCGCTGCGCTCCTGAAAGTGCTGATAAACTTAAGAAACTTACCGATCAAGGTCGAATTGAAATGGTAGTTCCTTATCAACTTGATGGCTTGAAAGGCTCTAACGGCATGCTTTCACACGTGTTGGTTAAAGATTTTGATGGCAATGTTAAAGAAGTTGAAGCTGATTATTTATTGCCATTTTATGGCCTAGCGATGGAGCTTGGTCCCATTGCTGACTGGGGTTTGAACTTGCATAAAAACTTTATCGAAGTTGATGTTTCGACGATGAAAACCTCGATCGATGGAATTTATGCGATTGGCGATATTGCGCATTATAAAAATAAATTAAAGTTGATTCTAAACGGCTTTGGAGAAGCGGCCACAGCTTGTCACGATATTTATAAAATCGTTTATCCCGACCAAGTTTTCCATTTTGAATATTCAACTTCGAAAGGTATATAATTATGTTTAACAAACTAGAATTTCTGATTGCTTATCGTTATTTGCGCTCGAAACGCAAAGAGGGATTTATTTCGGTGACCGCAGTTTTCTCGTTTGTAGGAATTATGATTGGCGTTGCGACCTTGATAATCGTGATGTCGGTGATGAACGGTTTTCGCCACGATTTGGTTGAGCGTATTCTTGGCATCAACTCACATTTGACAATCTACAGCCGTGCGCATTCAATTGAAAATTATGACGAAATTGTTGACAAACTTCGCAAAATTGATTCGGTAAAATATGTTAATCCAATTGTTGAAAGTCAGGCGATGATTTCGTCGGCTAGCAAGTCTGCGGGCTCTTTGATTAAGGGTATAAAATTGCAAGATTTAGAAAATAAAAAACTGATTTCAGACAATATTTTAGCTGGCAGTTTGGCGAAAATTTCTGATAAAAACAATGTTATTATTGGCGCTGGAATTGCTAATAACATGGGTTTGCGTGTTGGTGATGATATAAAATTAATTTCTGCTGAGGTTAATAATTCTTTGCTCGGTGCAATTCCGCGAGTCAAGACTTATAAGGTTGCGGGTGTGTTTGAAAGTGGAATGTATGAATATGATTCGACCACAATTTTCTTAAATTTTGAAATGGCGCAAACCCATTTCCGCTTCGCTCAAAAAGCTTCGGGCATTGAAATTTTTGTTGACGATGTTGAAAATTTAAGCGAAATTAAAATGGAAATTTTCAATGTTTTAAAAGAAAATCCAAACTTATATTTTGTTGATTGGAAACAGTCAAATGCGTCTTTCATCGAAGCTTTGAAAATTGAAAGTACGGTGATGTTTTTAATCTTGACGCTGATAATTTTGGTCGCCGCATTTAACATAATTTCAAGTATGATTATGCTTGTGAAGGACAAAAATAAAAACATCGCGTTGCTTCGTACGCTTGGTATGGAGAAGGGTGCGGTGATGAGAATTTTCTTGATTTGTGGATCGGCGATTGGATTTGTCGGAACGTTTCTTGGATTATTTATCGGCGTGTTGTTTTCGGCTAATATTGACGCGATTAAGCGTTTTGTTGAAGGCATTAGCGGCGCGACTTTGTTTAATCCGGCGATATATTTTTTATCGACGTTGCCATCGCAAATTTTGGCTTCTGACGTAATTTTAATCGTGTCAATGAGTCTGGTAATTAGTTTTTTGGCGACACTTTATCCCGCTTATCGCGCCAGCAAGGCTGATCCGGCGGAAATTTTGCGATATGAATAATTTAGGCTATCGCGATTTGTGATTGGCTTGGTTTTTTATCCAAGGCAAAATTCTAATCTTTAAAGCCCTCGTCTTATTTTAATTTCTAGGCGCTGTTAAATGGTTCTTTCGATTTTAGATCCACCCTATTTCTGCTTATTTTTCGACAAAATTGCTCAAAATATATCCAGATATTTTTCAAAAAAGCGCTCAAAATATGATAAAATCTAAAATTGAAATAATTATTTACACTGCCTAAGAAATTTCAAAATCCCTCAAAGTCCTTCTAATTCTTGCTCCTTGCAATTGCTTTAATTTAGTATTACAATCAGAAATTGGAACTTAATAAAAATATATTTATGTTAAAAAAGTTCAGTAAAATTATCTTCGCTGCCCTCATTATTTTTAGCCAACCATCTTATGCGGCGCCAAGTTCGAAAGGTGAATTGAAAAGTGGAAAATCTCATAAAAATCAAGAAAATTCTCAAGACAAAATTGCGCAAAACCAAGAAATCCAAGCTCTAAAGTCGAAAGATGTTGAGCCGATTAAAATTACTTTGGCTGACGATATTGTGTTGACTGAATATGTTCCGAAGCGTCACGAAAAAGACCGTAAAGGCATTTTCACTTATGTTCTTGAAAACGACAAATTTGCAGGAACGGATCGTGGATATACCAACGGAATGCGCTTTTCTTACACCACTTCGCAAGATTCGATGCCGAGTTTTGTGCAAAAGGCCGCGTCATATTTGCCGCTTCTTACGAGAAATGGTGCAAAGCGCATCAATATTGCTATCGGACAAAGCATGTTCACGCCAAATGATACTTATGCTTCTCAGCCAATTCCTAACGACAGGCCTTATGCGGGTTGGGCTTATGGCTCTCTTGGATTAATTTCTGATACTGAAAAGATTCTCGATGTTGCGGTGTTAACCATTGGTATTGTTGGGCCATCGGCACAAGGTAAGAACGCGCAAAATGAAGTTCATAAAGCGATGGGAGTCGAAGAATCTCATGGCTGGAAAAACCAATTGAAGGATGAACTAGGCGTTAATTTTACTTATGAACGCAAGTGGCGCAACATTTTTGAAGCATCGCCATTTGGTTTTGCGATTGATGCAATTCCTCATCTTGGCATAAATCTTGGAAACGTTGATACCAGCGCCGCCGCCGGAGTAACGGTTCGCCTTGGCTATGATTTGCCAAGTGATTATGGTCCGCCGCGAATTCGCCCAAGCTTGCCCGGCTCTGATTTTTTTGTCCCGAGTAAACAAATAACGGGCTATTTATTTTCGACCCTTTCGGGCAGCTATGTCGTGCGCAATATTTTTCTTGATGGCAACAGTTTTCGTTCTGGTCCAAGTGTCGAAAAAAGAGACTTAGTTGGAAGCTTACAAGTTGGCGTTTCGGCGGCTTATAAAGACATCAGAATTTCATACGCAAATGTCCTGTTAACTGAGGAGTATGTAGGCGAACAAGGTAATGTAAAATTTGGTGTTTTCACTGTTTCTTACAGGTTCTGAGAATTTATTCCTAAGCAATTTTATCATAGATTTTTAGGAAATTTATTAGAAAAATTAACAAA
>CAMCFD010000010.1 GCA_945874115.1 Rickettsia typhi
GATTTTTCAAGGCTTCGAGCTTTTATCGAAAAAACCGAAAAAGGTCGCGCAAAAACTGATCAAAGAACGGCTTTTTTGTTTAAAAATTTTATAGAACACAAGACTTTACAAAATGTTTCGTTTTTAGATGAAATATTTTATACAAAAAGCGGCGATAAAAGAGCGAAAATTGTTACTAAAGAATTCGAAGAAGAAGCTGATTTTGTTGATGAAATAGCAGTTTTGGTTGATGATTTTTTTGATTTATTAAATTCTTATAAAATTGCAAAATCGAGTGAATTTTTATTACAGTTTGTTGATAAAATTTTGCAAAAATATTCAGAAATTAAGGCGCAAAATTCATTTTTAGATTATAATGATTTGATTATCAAAACCAATGAATTGCTTGCAAATGAAGAGTTTAGTGACTGGGTGAAGTTTCGAATGGACGGATTTTTTGATCATATTTTAATTGACGAATCGCAAGACACTAATCATCACCAATGGGCGATAATAAAGGCTTTGAGCGATGATTTTTTTAGCGGAATTTCGGCCTCAAATCAAGAGCGTTCACTTTTTATTATTGGTGACGATAAGCAATCAATCTATAGTTTTCAAGGTGCGAAACCAAATATAAGTCACGAGATTTTTGATTTTTATAAAGAAAAAACTTTTGATTCAAAATATGAAATTAAGAAAGTTGAGTTGCAAAATTCATTTCGTTCATTGCCAAAAATTTTAGAATTTGTTGATAATATTTTTGCGCAAAATGAATCGTTCAAAAAGATTGACTATAAGCCTCATAGCGCGATTAGACAAGGCGAGGGCGTGGTAGAAATTTGGCCAAGAATCGAGTCGCAAAAAAAAGAAAAAGAAACGAGTTTTGAGTGGAAAAATTATGCAACTGATGAGAATTTTGAAGATGAAGAATTTTGTCAAAAAGAAGAAATGGCGAACAGAATTGCTGACAAAATTTTAACTTGGATTGATGAAAAGAAACAGCTGACGGGCCTTGGAAATAAAGGAGAAAACCGCCAAATTGATTTTTGTGATATTATGATTTTATTAAGAAACCGCGCCAATGGTTTTGATAAAATTTTGCAGAGAATTTTCGATAAAAAATCCATTCCGTTTAAAGGTGTGAAAAAAGTAAAATTTAGTGATGAAATTATAATCCAAGATTTGCTTAGCGCTGCTAAATTCGTGCTTTTGCAAGATGATGATTTGAATTTGGCCTGTTTATTAAAATCACCAATTTTCTCATTTAGTGAAGAAAAATTATTAGAAGTTTGTCTGATAAAAAATGAAAAAGAAATAAGTTTGAATGAGGCTCTGAAGCTTGCAGGACAAGCTTTTGAACAAGATGTTGAGAAATTGGAAGAAGTTATTTTAGAGTCGCAAAACATAAGTTCGTATGATTTTTTTGCGAATTTAATTGACGAAGACTTGCGTAAAAAATTTGCTGCTGAATTTGGCGAGAATGCCTTTTTGGTGATTGATAAATTTATGCTTGAAGTCGCGGATTTTTGTGCGAAAAACCTCCCGAATTTGCAAAAATTTCTTGAATATGTTGACAAAATTAATCCCTCAATTTCGCTTATTGATCCGTCTTCGAATTGTGTTTTAATTTCGACAATTCACTCTGCGAAAGGTCTGCAGGCGCCGATTGTCATTTTGCCCGATTGCTGTTTTAGTTTCAATAAAATGCAGGCCGCGAAGGAAAATTTATTGTGGATTAATTTCTCCGACGAAGTTTTTGGTGACGCAGAATTGCCAATTTGGTTGGTGAGAAAAAATGAGGCGAATAGCATTGTGAAAAAGGCCAAAGAAAATCGCTTGAAAGAGTTGAAAGATGAATATTGGCGCCTGTTCTATGTTGCTTTGACGCGCGCTGAGAACGAGCTTTATATTTCTGGTTTTGGTGGTGATAATGACGAAGATTCATGGTATAATTTGGCGCAAATCGCGATTTAGAAATTTTCTTGATACGAAAAAACTTGAGAATTGCAATGTTTGCAATATAATATCATTCTTTTAATTTAAGTTTTTGAATCATTTTATGACAGAGAGAAGCCTTTTGCCCGTTGGTTTTTACGATTTAATTTTTGATGAGGCGCAAGAAAATCATCGCAAAATCAATCTCGCGCTAGATTTTTTTATGCGCGCGCATTATCGTTTGATAAAAACTCCACTGCTTGAGTTTGCGCAAAATTTCTCAGATAAACAAATTCAAAATTCATTCACTTTGGTTGATGTTATTTCTGGCAAAAATTTGGTTTTGCGAAATGACATAACGCCCCAAATTGCGAGAGTTGTTTCGACTTTTTTTAGACAAGGCGACCTTCCGCTTAAAATTTGCTATGTTGGCGATGTGCTGTTTACTAAGAGCAACGAGCTTTATGCTGACCGTCAATCTACACAAGTTGGGCTTGAAATTATTGGCTGTGATGAACATTCTCACTTTGAAATTATCGCGCGCATTTTACAAATTTTGCCACAAATTTTGACGAAAAAATGTATCATTGAATTTTCTTTGCCAAACTTCGCGCAAATTTTGTGTGCAGAATTAAAAATCGCGCAAAGCGAAGATCTGATTGATTCTATAAGAAAGAAAGATGTTTTATTAATTAAAAAACTAGCGGGAAAAAATGCTGATTTAATATCAGAAATTGTGCTTTGGAATAATGATTTAGAAAATTTGTCAAAATTAATTTTAAGCAAAGCTAATTCGAAGGAAATTGCGCTAAAGCTAGAAAATGCTTTGTTGATAAAAGATTATGTGGCTAAAAATTTCGCAGAAGTTGAAATTTGCTTCGATTTATTCGGTGATGATAAAAATTCTTATCATGAAGAAATCGCGTTTGATATATTTTGCGAGGGTTTTTCTTATCCAATTGCGCGTGGTGGAAAATATAAAATTAATGCGATCGATGCTGTTGGTGCAACGATTTACATGAATTATTTAAGACGAGTCTAGTTTGAGTTGGTGTCGTTTTCGATTTCGATGCCATCTCGTTTCATCATTTGACGCCACTCATATTCTTCTTGTTCTTCGCGCGTTCTCTTGATGTTGAAAGCATCTTCATTATCATAATCAATATTCTTTATTTCTAGAGGGTCGAGGCGATAAATCATGTGATATTTATCGCCGCGCATTTCGCTGAAAACTTCGAAATAATTATTAAATCGATCTTCGACTCTGAAAATTATTTTCGGGTTTTTGTCTTTTTTGTTTTCAACATATAAATCTTGTAAAAAATATCTTTTGTGGGCGTTTTTATAGGCGATATCGATTTTGGTTTCGCTGTCGAAAATCACTTCGACGATGGTTAATTTCCAGTCATTTTTAACTTTTTGCGCAATTGCCGTAAGCGACGTGATGCTTACATAATCGTCGCCAAGCTCGATGTCGTTGCTTTGGCGCAACATATAAAGATTGAAGGCGAAAGTTAGCGGCTTATTTTTTATTTTCCATAAATATGTCAGCGATAAATTGTCAACTGTTTCTTGGTCGATATAGCGTTTTAAGAAAAAATCTTCAACTTTTTTTACCAATTGCGGGTGTGCTTTTAAATCATCTTTCCAAAAAATTGGATAGTTGCGATTTGGCGCTTCAATCAATTGCCATTTTTCTTCAAGGTGATAACCCTTTAATTTAAAGGTTCGGTTCCATTTTGTGACATATTTTCTGTCAATTAAAATATTCTTTTTGAAAACTATATTTTTGGTGTCAATTTTTTTTCCGACATTTTTACCCTCATCTTTTGTTAAATATTTTTTTTGAATAAATTCTTCCAATTTTTTCTTCGAAAAGTCATCTTGTTTTTGCTTAGAAATTTTAAGAATTTCCTTGTCTTTTTTTAGTGATTCGTCAATAAAATCAAACGCGTTCAAGCTTGATTTTAGAGCGATTTTCACCAATTCTTTGTCAGCGCGAATTTCATCTGGCGCATACATTATGAGCGCGCCGTTGTCTTCAAAGGCAAGTTTGGCGTGTTCTTTCGACGATTTAATTCTTTTTGATGCGAATAAATAATTGCGCGAATCGTTTTTGATCATTTTTCGCATAAAAATTATATTATCGCGCAATTTTTCATCGGCATATTTTAGCGCGTCGCGGTCAATGTAGGTTGTGCGTTCAATAAAAATTTTGTCATTGCGCAGGCGACTTGAGGCATATTGCAAAATTTCGGGGTGAACTTTCATCAATCTGGTGACGAAATTTTCGTTATCTTTGAAAATATTTTCAGAATTTGCGAGCTGCGAAGAGTCTATGATAGAGGCTTGGAAGATTAATTTGTGATTCGCTCTTAAACATCCGGCGAGAGAACTTATGGCGTTTGGATTATTTTTTTTGACCTCGTTTATAACGCGATCAAAACTTTCTTTGGTGAGTAGGCATTCGTCATAATCAATATCGCGAAATGAAGCGAAGGCAGAATTGGTAAGGATTTCTAGGAATAAAACCGCTAATAATAGTTGGCATTTTTTCATGAAATTGCCTTGTTTTATCCTTTAAGGGAAGAAATATTTTCGGTTTCAATATTTTTGTGATTATTGAAATAAATCACTAAAATCGCTAGGCCAATCGCGGCTTCGGCGCCGGCAACTGTCAGGATAAAAATAGAGAAAATTTGGCCATTCAAATCTTGTAAAAACGATGAAAAAGCCACAAAATTAATGTTGGTCGCAAGAAGCATCAGTTCAATTGAAACAAGGAGCGAAATGATATTTTTGCGATTGATAAAAATGCCGCTAATTCCGATACAAAAAAGAATTAGAGATAAAATTATAAAATGGTTCAATGTTAGATTTGTCATAATTCGATTCCCTCTCCTGATTTAACTTTCACGATTTCAAGCGAATTTTCTTTGTTGCGCATTGTCTGGTCGCTGATCTTTTGCTTTCTCATGAAGCGAGTTTTTTCACTTAAAGTTAAGACGATAGCGCCAATCATCGCGACAAAAAGTATTGCGCCCGAAAGTTGAAATGGCAAGAAAAAGTCGGTGTATAATATGTTGCCAATCGCTTGTGTATTTTGTGTTGATTCTGTGATCGGGAAAAGTGAGGCTCTTGAATAATCGCCAATTAGCGAAACTTTGATGATTAAAAATATTTCTAAAAACAACACCAAGACTAGAGAAATCAGGATTGGGATTGTTTTATTGACGCGCTTTTTAAGCTCACTTTTATCGACATTTAACATCATCACGACGAAGAGGAACAAAACCGCGATGGCGCCAACATAGACAATAACCAGAAGCATTGCCAAGAATTCTGCGCCAAGAATAACAAAAAGGCCAGCAGCGTTTAAGAAGGCCAAAATTAAAAACATCACGCAATGAACCATGTTGCGCGAGCTTACAACAACAATGGCTGATGAAATTAAAACGAGAGAAAATAGGTAAAATAAAATTAATGTAAAATCCATATTATCTATAAGTTATGTCAGATTCAATATTGTGGCGCAGGGCGTATTCAAAGCGTTCGCCATTAGCCAAAAGTTTTTCTTTGTTGTAATAAAGTTCTTCGCGCGTTTCGGTCGCAAATTCGAAATTCGGTCCTTCGACGATGGCATCAACTGGGCAGGCTTCTTGACACATTCCGCAATAAATACATTTTATCATGTCGATGTCATATTTTGTGGTGCGTCTGCTGCCGTCGGCTCTTTCTTCGGCTTCGATTGTGATTGCTTGCGCGGGGCAAATCGCCTCGCATAATTTGCAGGCGATACATCTCTCTTCGCCGTTTGGATAGCGTCTTAAAGCGTGTTCGCCGCGAAAACGTGGGCTTAGCGGCCCTTTTTCATAGGGATAATTTATCGTAACTTTTTTCTTGAAGAAATATTTCAGCGTTAAATAATGGCCGAAAATTATTTCTCTTAATAAAAATTGATGTAAAGATTTCAATAAACGCATTTTTTGCAAATTTTTATTGTATGAATACTACATAAGCCGAAGTTCCTACGACCCAAATTAATGAAAATGGTAAAAATATTTTCCAGCCAAGGCGCATCAATTGGTCATAGCGATAGCGTGGCAAAGTGGCGCGAACCCAAATGAACCAGAACAAAATTAGGACGATTTTTAGAATAAGCCAAATTGCACCCGGAATTGCATTGAAAAAATCATTATCAAAAGGAGGCAACCAGCCGCCCAAAAATAAGAGCGCGGCAAAGGCTGAAATTAAAATCATGTTAGCATATTCACCAAGGAAAAACAACGAAAATGGCATTGAGCTATATTCGACGTTATAACCCGCGACAAGCTCAGATTCTGCCTCTGGCAAGTCAAAAGGAAGGCGGTTTGTTTCAGCAAGCCCCGAAACTAAAAACAAGATGAACATCGGAAACATCGGCAAAACGAACCAGTGATCTGATTGTGCCAATACGACTTCTTTTAAATCGAGCGAGCCCGCCAAAAGAACGACAGAAATTATGATTAAGCCAATCGAAACTTCATATGAAATCATTTGTGCTGAAGAGCGAATCGCGCCCAAGAACGCATATTTTGAATTACTCGCCCAGCCTGAAATTATGATTCCATAGACGCCAAGAGATGAGGCCGCCAGCAAATATGTAATTCCAACATTAATGTGAGCAATTGCAAAAGTTTCGCTAAATGGAATTACGGCCCAGCCAATAAGAGCAAGGGTAAAGGTGATGATTGGCGCCATCAAAAACAAAACTTTATTTGCGTTTGAGGGGATGATGACTTCTTTAAGCATCAACTTTAAGCCGTCGGCAAGGGGTTGTAGCAAGCCGAATGGGCCAACGACGTTTGGTCCTTTGCGAAGCTGCATCGCGCCGATGACTTTGCGCTCCATCAATGTTAAGTAGGCAACAGCGCCAACCAAAGGCAAAGTAACCAACAAAATATTTCCAATTATTGGCAATATTACAGTCAGTAAAGTTTCGGTAAAATTGTTAAATAAAGCTTCCATTTTTAAAATCTTGTAAATTTTATAATTCTTGCCATTATAACATTATTTATCTTAAAAAGTCAAGATGACGCTTAGAGCCTATTCCTAAATAATCTGAATACGTCTTTTTGTTAATTTTTGCTGTTATTTGCAAATTTCGCGCAAAAAATTTTAATATCCGTGCAATTGCAAAATAGAATTTTTGTAAAATATAAATAATGTAATGTTGAGAAGTGCGGTTACGACGCCGGCAACAATATCGTCAAGCATTACTCCAAACGCGTTTTTTATGTTACGATCGATCGAGCCGATAATCCACGGTTTTGCGATGTCGAGTGTGCGAAAAAGTAAGAAACATAAAAACATGTGGGCAAACATCACGATTTTGGTCAACATCCAGCTTTCTTCGTGATAATATTGTCGAACCAAAGGATAGGTTAAGCAAAGTGCTAGAAGCTGTCCGACGACTTCATCAATAACTATTGAAGGATGATCTTCTTCGGCAAAATTTCGCGCATAAATTGGGATAAAAATAATCGCGTAAAATGTCAATATTATGATTAATGTGAACCAAAAAAGATTTTCGTAAAGTGCGGGAAGTTGAATTTTTGCAAAAGATGTCGTGACTAAAAGCCATAAAAGTACGGTCACAAAACTGGCGAGTGTTCCGGGTGCATTTTTAATTTTTCCACAACCAAGAAAAGTCAGAAAATGAGTTATGAATTTTAATTTTAATGCACCGATTTTTCCGCTGCTAATCATTATGTTTATTAGTCTTAAGCGAGTTTTTCGAAAATTTCTGATTTTATTTTTTCTTTTATCGCTAAGATCCATTTTTTGCGAAAGCGTGTCTAGAATTTTATCAATCATATTAAAATTTTTTATATATCCCATAACAACAAGTATGAGAATGTTTTAAGTATCGTCATACGGCGCATTAGGCGCCGCCCCACTTAGTGGGGACCCTCGGTAATTATTCCTTAACTTGTTGTTAATGGATAATTACCTAAAATTTTTTAAGAATTTCTAAGTAAATTTCCTTTAATTTTTTTATATCAGAAACATTGCTAAATTCGTCGATATGGTGCGCCGTTTCGTTTATAAGGCCGCATTCAACAACATTTTTGCAAAAATCTTTGATAAAACGAGCGTCCGAGGTTCCGCCAGTTGTGCTAAATTCTGGCTTTATATTTGTAAATTTCTCAACCGCATTTTGCACCAAATAGGCAAAATCGCCAACTTCACTCAAAAAAGATTCTCCGCTGGTTCGAAAACTCAATTCGTAGTTTGATCCTAATCCTTCGGCTGTTTTTTTGCAAGCATATTCAACTAATTCGACGATCGACGCAGAATTGTGTAGCGAATTGAAGCGTATATTAAAATTGGCAACAGCTTGTTTTGGAATGACGTTATTGCCAAAATTATCACTTTTAATGTTGGTAATTTCTAGGTTCGTCGGCAAAAAGAATTCGTTTCCGTCGTCAAATTTATGATTCTTTAATATTTGCAATAAATTTATTAATGTGGTATTCGGGTTTGAAGCTTTGTCGGGGTAGGCGACGTGACCTTGTTTGCCGATAATTTTTATCTCGAAATTTATGCTTCCGCGGCGCCCAATTTTTATCATTTCGCCCAGTTTGCTTGGGTTTGTAGGTTCTCCGACGATGCAGGCCCAAATTGGAAAGCGGTTTTTCATCCACTGCAAAACTTTTTGTGTGCCGTTAACGCTGTCGCTTTCTTCGTCGTTGGTGATTAAAAATCCGATGCCAAAATCAGGATTTGCGTTTTGCGCCAAAAACTCTTTCGTCGCCTGAACAAAGCACGCAATCGCACATTTCATGTCAGAAGTTCCGCGCCCATATAATTTTTCGCCATCAATTGTCGCCGAAAATGGATCATATTTCCAAGCTTTCAAATCGCCAGTTGCGACAACGTCTGTGTGGCCCGCGAAATAAATTGTTTTTTCGCAATTCTTCGGATTATAAATTGCGTGCAAATTATTGACTTTGTAAGAATTGTCGCCGTCATATTCTAAAATTTCGCACTTAAACCCAATTTTTTCGAGATCGCTTTTTAAAAACTCAATAACTTCAGGATTTTGTCCGCTAAAAGATGGAATTCGAATTAATTTTTGCGATAATAAAATCTCGTTTTCCATTTTTTTCGATTTTTGTTGATTTTGTCTAAAAAAGAACTATTATTACATAATATAGTTGATTTTTGTAAAATCTAGTGGAATTTTGTTAAAAATCCGATTTTTATCGGGTTTTAAAATGGCTTTTGAAAAGGTTTTTCAAGAGTATTTCTCAAGATTTTTCTATAAATACATGTAATTTAAAATAATTAAAAATGTTGGACATAAAATTTATTCGCACAAATCCTGAGAAATTCGATGAGGCTATGGCTTTGCGTGGTGCAAATTTCAGCTCACAAGACATAATTTTGCTCGACGAAAAAAAGCGCGAAAAACAAACGCAAATTCAAGAACTTCAAGCACTTCGCAACGATTTTGCTAAAAAAATCGCTATTTTGAAGAAAAATGGTGAAAATGCTGATGAAATTTTGCAAAAATCGAAGGAAAATAACGAAAAATTGTTGGTTTTGGAAAGTGATTTTACTTTGGACGAAAAATTGCATGAAATTTTGGCGCAAATCCCTAATATTCCTGATTCAAGCGTTCCGGTTGGTAAAGATGAAAATGACAATATCGAAATTGAAAAATGGGGTAATCCGCGCCAATTTGACTTTACGCCAAAACAACATTTTGAAATTGGAGAAGGTCTTGGAATGCTTGATTTTGAACAATCTGCGCTAATTTCTGGCGCGCGTTTTTCGACACTTTCTAAAGATTTGGCGCGGCTTGAGCGCGGTTTGTCGAACTTTATGCTTGACGTTGCTGTTGAGTTTGGCTATACCGAAGTTTCACCGCCAAATATCGTGAAAAGCGAGGCAATGTTTGGCTCGGGACAGCTTCCAAAATTTTCGGAAGAGGCGTTTTCAACCACTGACGGATATTGGCTGATTCCTACAGCTGAGGTGTCTTTGGTTAATTTGGTTGCCAAAAAAACACTGAACGAAAATGACTTGCCGCTGCGATTCACTGCTTATACGCCATGTTTTCGCCGCGAAGCTGGCTCGGCCGGAAAAGACACGCGCGGAATGATTCGCCAACACCAATTCAAGAAGGTTGAATTGGTCGCAATCACTACGGCCGAGGCGTCTGAGCTTGAACACCAAAAAATGACCGACATTGCCTGTGAAATCTTGCGCCGCCTAGAGCTGCCTTATCGCAAAATTTTATTATGCAGCGGTGATATGGGCTTTTGTGCGCAAAAAACCTATGATTTAGAGGTTTGGCTTCCATCACAAAATCAATATCGCGAGATTTCAAGCTGTTCTAATTGCGGCGATTTTCAAGCGCGTAGAATGAATGCAAAATATAAAAAGGACAAACAAAATCACTTTGTTCACACGCTCAATGGCTCGTCTTTGGCGGTTGGAAGAACAATTGTGGCAATTTTAGAAAATTATCAAAACATAGACGGAAGCGTTGAAATTCCTAGTGTTTTGCATAATTATATAGGTGATTTGCGCGTTATTTCGCCAAAATAATCTTTCAAAGGCTCTAGAAAGCCCGAGAAGATTCTTTGGATAATTGGCGAGAAAACCAAAAAACTCTTGACAAATTCTAAAAATGTGTTATAATTTCGCTTTAATTGTTGTAAAAAAGCTGCTTTAAATGTGATATTTAGAGAGCTGGTTAATTTAATTTTTTTAAGATAATGGCTAATACATCAGCAGCAAAGAAGGCTTTGCGTTCAAGTGGAAAGAAAAATATCGTTAATAGCGCTAGAAAAAATCGCATCAGAACTTTTATTAGAAAAGTTGCTGATTCAATCAAGGCTGGTGATCAAGCTAAAGCTTTTGCTGATTTGAAAAATCTTGAGTCAGAAATTATGCGCGGTGTTACTAAAAAAGTCATCAAGCTTAACACGGCTTCACGCAAGCTTTCTCGCTTGTCAAAACAAATTGGTAAAATTGAAGTTAAAAAATCTGCTTAGGTTTTTTAACTGATTTGCGATTTTGTTTTAGTCTATCATAAGTGCGGTTTCACGTGCTCACATAAGTTTATGCAAAACCAAAAATAATGAAAATCCTAAATTCTTTTCTTGCAAATACTAATGTCGATTTCATGAAAGGGCACAAAATTGCCCTTGCATTGTCGGTTCTATCTATTCTTGGTGCGATCACTCTTGTTTTAATCAAAGGTTTAAATTTCGGAATTGATTTTTCTGGTGGAATTTTAATGGAAGTTAGGGTTGAAAATGGCGAAATTAAAAAGTTGCGTGAAGTTTTTGAAGGCAAGATAAAAGATGTACAAATTCAAAATATTGACCAGACCGATTTCTTGATTCGCGTTGCGAAAAACGAGCAAAATTCTCAAGATAAAGATGAAAGTCAGGCGAAATTAATTCAAGAAATTAAAGATATTCTTGATCAAAATTTTTCACAAGTTGATTATCGTAAAGTTGATTATGTAGGTCCGCAAGTTGGTGCTGAGCTTGTTCAAAAAGGTTTTCTCGCACTATTTCTGTCTTTCTTTTTTATCATGATTTATATCTGGATCCGTTTTGATTGGCAATTTGGCGTTGGTGGAATTTTTGCGCTTTTGCATGATGCGGTTTTGGTTGTTGGCTTTTACAGTCTTTCGGGCATCGAGTTTAATTTGACATCGATTGCGGCGATTCTTACGGTTGTAGGTTATTCTATTAATGATTCGGTAGTAATTTATGACAGGGTTCGCGAAGATATGCGCAAATTCAAAAAAGCTGATTTGTCGAGCTTAATAAATTCAAGTCTAAATTCAACTTTAAGTCGAACTTTTTTAACGGGATTGACAACTTTATTGTCGCTTCTTGCCTTGATTCTGTTTGGCGGCGAAGCCTTGAAAAGTTTTAGTGTAGGAACTTTCTTCGGAATTTTAATTGGAACATATTCTTCAATTTACATTTCGGCGCCAATTCTACTTTATTTTGACCCGCGCGAAAAAGCGAAGCAATAATCCATTTTCCACTAATAATTTTTTTTGGGATTCTCCCAGTAAGGCTCAATTTCTGTAAGCGTTTTGGTGAAAAATTCGCGATTCAACAAATCTTTGTGCGGAATTTGTAATTTTTCTCCCAAGTCAACGATCAAATTTTCAATTGCTAAAATATCAATGTCGATTTCGCGCGGAGCCCATATTTCGGCTTGTTTGCGACCAATTTCTTTTTCGATATTTTTTATGATTTCGAGGATTTTTTCTGGGCTGAATTTTTCTAAATTAATGTCAGCGCTAAGGGCGATGTTGAAAAAATCGATATCCCATTCTTTTGGTGAATTTGGTTTTAGAAGTGCTTTATTTTCAAGGATTTTCGAGCGCTTGATGTTTTTTAGTTCGAGATTTTTTTCAAGTAATTTGCAAGCGCGGTCAAGGTTTAGTGCCCGATTTCCTAGGTTTGAGCCAAGTGAGAAGATTATTCTTTTATAAATTTCCATTAAAATATATTTTTAAAAAATAAAATTATTTTTGTGCAATTGCTAAAATGTTAATAGTTTTTTCTTTGTTAAATTTTGACCCATCTAAAGCATAAAATTCAACATTTTTAAAACCATTTTTAATCAACATTTTCTTGATTTCTTCAGCTTTATAAATTTGCAACGTAAACTTATTTTTAAATATTTTTGGTTTTTTATTTTGCGTTTGCGAAATATAGCTGTCGTAAGATGTGAGTAAGCCCTTAGCTTTATCAATTGTTGAAATTTGCGATTGTAAAATTTGAGTTTCATCAATCATTTTGCTGTTTTGTGTGGCAAAGCTGTGAATATTTTTTTCATTTATGGCTTCTAAATTAAAAATATCAAAAATATAAATCCCGTTATTTTTTAAATTGCGATGAACATTTTTTATTGTTTTAGCAAATCCACTTTTGTTTAAATGACCAATTGCGTTAAACATTGTAATGCAGGCATCAAACTCGCCAAGCTTTGATTTGCGAATGTCGCCATCGATAAAATCAATTTTTACATTAGCTTGTTGTGCTTTTTTTCTGGCAATTTTTAAGAGAGCGGGGCTAAAATCAGAACCAACAACATCATAGCCTAAATTTTTGAGGAAAAAAACTTGAGAACCCGTGCCGCAAGTTAAATCAAGAACTGTTTTAACTTTGTGATGTTGTAAAAAATTTTCCATCACAGAATTTTTTGCTTCAGTTTCGTCGCTTATATTATGGGCATCAAAATAATGGGGAAGTTTTTTATACTCTAACGGAAGCCCTAAATTCATGTTGTTCGAGTTATTTTTTCTGTGCTGTCGCCAAGTCAGAATCAACCATCATTTTTACCAATCCTTTAAAGTCAACTTTTGGTTTCCAGCCCAGTTTTTTTCTGGCTTTAGAAGAATCTCCAATCAATAAATCAACTTCGGCTGGTCTAAAATATTTTTCACTTACTTCGACGTATTTTTTCCAGTCTAAACCTTTATAGCCAAAGGCTTCGTCGAGAAATTCTTTTACTGAATAAGTTTCGCCGGTTGCAATGACATAATCGTCGGCTTGGTCTTGTTGAAGCATCAACCACATTGCTTCGACATAATCGCCAGCAAAGCCCCAATCGCGCTTGGCGTCGAGGTTTCCGAGGTAAAGCTTATCGGTTTTTCCGGTGATAATGTCGGCCAAACCGCGCGTGATTTTTCGAGTTACGAAAGTTTCGCCGCGACGAGGAGATTCGTGGTTGAACAGAATTCCGCTGCAGGCGAAAATGTCGTAGCTTTCGCGATAATTAACAGTGAGCCAGTGCGAATAAAGCTTGGCGCAGGCGTAAGGCGAGCGTGGATAAAAGGGAGTTGTCTCTTTTTGGGGAATTTCTTGCACTTTGCCAAACATTTCGCTTGACGAAGCCTGATAAAACTTGGTTTTAAGGCGCGTATCTTTAATGGCGTCAAGCAAGCGGCATGTTCCCGTTGCGTCAATGTCTGTTGTATATTCTGGAATGTCGAAACTGACTTTAACATGGCTTTGTGCCGCAAGGTTGTAGATTTCGTCTGGCATTATTTTTTCTAAAAGCCGTGAAATGCAAGAAGAATCGGCCAAATCGCCATAATGCAAAAATAATTTTTTGCCAGAAATTTCAGGATTGTTATAAATATGGTCGATACGATCAGTGTTGAAGCTGCTTGAGCGGCGAATTATGCCGTGAACTTCATAGCCTTTGCTCAGTAATAATTCAGTTAAATAAGAGCCGTCTTGACCGGTGATTCCTGTGATTAGAGCTTTTTTCATTGTTTGCCTGATAGTTGAAATAACAAATATTTTCGAAACAGAGTATCGTGGATTTTAGTTTAATTCAAGTAAAATCGTAAAAATTGTTGTAAATTTCAAAAAAGCTTATAAAATTAGCCACGTCCCATAATAAATAAAAAGTATTAGATTGGATTGGGCATTTGTTTGGCGCATAAGCGTCGGCCCTTTTTACGGGGCTTTAAGTCATTAATATTATTTTTTGAAAAATGGTTAAGCGCAATCAAGATTCTCGTCCGACTTCTCCGCATTTACAAATTTATGCGTGGAATATTTCCTCATTCACCTCGATTTTGCACCGTCTGACAGGCGTTTTGCTATATCTGTCGATCGTGCTTATTTCTTGGTATATTGTCGTTTTCACTTATAAGGTGGGCGGTGTTAGTCCGACTGAAATGACTCCAGAAAATTGCGATTGTGCATGGTTTGAGGCCTTGAAAACAGCGGCTTGCGGCGCGGCGGTTTTTGTCATTTTCTCACTTTATTATCATTTCTGTAACGGAATTCGCCATTTATTTTGGGATATCGGTAAAGGTTTTGAGATTGGCGTTGCTAGAAAATCGGGCTATGCGGTGATTTTGCTCGCGATGTTTTTCACGGCGTTAACAATTGCGATGATTGCTTATTTTAAGTTTATGTAAATTGCGTTTTTGCAAGCGTTAAATCTGGTGTTAAAAAGAATAATTGTTAAATATAAATATGAAAAAAATAAAAATTGCTCCTTCTACCAAAACCGGTTCGCATCATTGGATGATGCAGCGCGTTTCGGCGGTGGCTTTGATTCCCTTGATTTTGTGGTTTTCTTATTCTTTCGTGATGATTATTCAAGATGTTGAAGCGAATATGGCGGTGTTTTTCGCTTATCCATTCAATGCGGTTATGAGCATTATATTGGTTGCGACTTCGCTCTATCACGGCAGCCTCGGAATGCAAGTTGTGTTTGAAGATTACGTTGCGAACAAATTTATGAGAATGGTGATGATTGTGAGTATGCACTTTATTTCATTGACTACGGCGGTTGTTGCTGTTTTGGCGATTTTGAAATTGCATTTGGTTGGGTAAGATTAGTGCTAAGAATAAGTCCTGATATTAATGATAGTAAAGATTATAAAATAAAATGAACGAACATAAAATCGGTAATTATAATGTTATTGACCACGAATTTGATGTTGTGGTTGTTGGTGCTGGCGGGGCTGGGCTTCGTGCGACTTTTGGCATGGCGCAAAAAGGCTTGAAAACTGCTTGTGTGTCGAAAGTGTTTCCGACGCGCTCGCACACTGTTGCGGCGCAAGGTGGAATTTCGGCGGCCCTTGGCAATATGGGTGAAGACGACTGGCGCTGGCACATGTTTGACACAGTGAAGGGCTCTGACTGGCTTGGCGACCAAGACGCGATTGAATATATGTGTAAAGAAGCACCTGACGCAATTATCGAGCTTGAGCATTATGGCGTGCCGTTTTCGCGCACAAAAGAAGGCAAAATTTATCAGCGTCCTTTTGGCGGAATGACGAAAGAATATGGCGAAGGTGGGCCAGCGCAAAGAACTTGTGCGGCGGCGGATAGAACCGGTCATGCGATTTTACACACGCTTTATCAGCAATCACTGAAACATAATGCCGAGTTTTTCATCGAATTTTTTGTGCTTGATTTGATCATGGAAAATGGTGTTTGTCGTGGTGTCACGGCGCTTTCGATGATTGATGGATCAATTCACCGCTTCAAGGCACATATTGTGGTGATGGCTACTGGTGGATATGGACGCGCTTATTTCTCGGCGACATCGGCGCATACTTGCACGGGCGATGGCAATGCGATGGTTCTTCGCGCGGGCTTGCCACTTCAAGATATGGAATTCGTACAATTTCACCCGACCGGAGTTTATGGTTCGGGCTGTTTGATTACTGAAGGTGCGCGCGGTGAGGGCGGATATTTGGTGAACTCAGAAGGCGAGCGTTTCATGGAACGTTATGCACCGTCAGCGAAAGATTTGGCGAGTCGTGACGTGGTTTCGCGTTCGATGACGATGGAAATTTTGGCCGGTCGTGGCGTTGGTCCGAACAAAGATCATATTTATCTTCACTTGAATCACCTCGATCCAAAAATTTTGCACGAACGTTTACCAGGAATTTCAGAAACTGCGAAAGTTTTTGCGGGTGTTGATGTTACGAAACAGCCAATTCCGGTGCTTCCGACGGTTCATTATAATATGGGCGGAATTCCGACCAATTTCAAAGGTGAAGTTTTGACGGTGAAAAATGGCAAAACTGAAATCGTGCCGGGCCTTATGGCTATTGGTGAAGCGGCTTGCGTTTCGGTTCATGGCGCAAATCGTCTTGGTTCGAATTCACTTCTTGATCTAGTTGTGTTTGGTCGTGCGGCGGCAATTCAGGCGGCGAAATTAATTTCTCCAAATTCGACTCATCAAGAATTTGCGTCAAAAGAAGCGGGAATCGAAGGAGTTTCTAGGCTTGATAAGATTCGCAATGCAAACGGAAAATTAGGCACGGCGCAAATCAGACTTGAGATGCAAAAAACGATGCAAAATCATGCGGCGGTCTTTAGAACTGAAGACATTATGCAAAAAGGTTGTGCGAAAATGCTTGAGGTTTTTGAAAGTTTCGAAGATGTTAAAATTTCTGATCGCGGATTGATTTGGAACAGTGATTTAATCGAAGCCCTCGAGCTTGATAATTTGCGCTCTCAAGCTTTGGTGACGATTGCTGCGGCACTAAATCGCAAAGAAAGTCGCGGCGCTCACGCTCGCGATGATTATCAAGATCGCGACGATGAAAATTGGATGAAACACACGATTATTTGGTGCGAAGAAAATGGCAAAACCAGAATTGATTATCGCGAAGTTATTTTAAAGCCAATGAGCAACGAAGTTCAAGCATTTCCTCCAAAAAAGAGAGTCTATTAATCGGTTGCTTTTTTTGCGTGAATTTTGTAAAAAAAGCAATCTAGTTTCAGCTTTTAATAAATCATATGAACAGCGCAATCTTTACAACCGAGCGTCTCGAGGCGCATTTGCTTACTAAAAATAACGAGAAGTTGTTGATTGATTTATATAGTCGCGATGAAAATACTCAATATTTAGAAGGTCTAAATGCGATTCAAGATATTGCGTTGACATTTGATTCTTATCGCGAAAATAATAACATCGGCGCCTATTTAATTTTTTGCAAAAAAACCAAAGATTTTATTGGATTTGGCGGAGTTCAAAATCAAGAACCGCTTAAAGATGGAAGCTTTGCGCTTGATGAAAAAATCGAGTTTGTGATTATGATTGATTCGTCGCATTTAGGAAAAGGTTATGCGAAAGAATTTTCAGCGGCATTTTTGAATTTTTTCTTCGAAAATCTTCCTGATTTGGTTATTCCTGCAAGAGTAAATCAGGGAAATTTTGCGTGTATAAAATTGCTTGAGAAGCTTGGATTTATTAAGGCGGGCGAGGTTCCTTATTATAGTTATGAAAATAAATTTCACTTGCTAAAAATTGATAATGGCGCAATTAAAGCGCGCAACTAAAATTGCCACGCTTTAATTATAATTATTTTCCAATTGCCACGCCTTGTCTTCTTGGATCGGCGCCACCAGTGAGCTTGTCGTTTTTAATCGCGATTGCGTTGATGCCGCTGACGATGTCTATAACTTTGGTTTTGTGTCCGATTTTTTCTAACTTTTGCTGCAACTTCACAATTTTTGTCCCTGATTCAAGTTCGACAACATCGTTTAAAACTACAAAATTCGGTGATGAAATTGCTTGTTGAATATCTTGGCCAAAATCGAGATGATTGACGATTGTTTTTACTGTGAATTGAATTATTCTTGGCCCACCCGGAGAGCCTACTACCATAATTAAATCATCATTTTCATTGAAGATGAAAGTTGGGCTCATCGAGCTTCTCGGCTGTTTCTTTGGCTGAACTCGATTGGCGACTTTTTTGCCATTAATTTTTGGCTTAAATGAAAAATCGGTGAGTTGGTTGTTAAGCATAAAGCCGTCAACTGAAAGACCTGAGCCGAAAAAATATTCAATCGAGCTGGTGAGGGCGACCGCGTTTCCTGCTTCGTCAACGATTGATAAATGTGTGGTTGAAGGTAATTCTATCGAATTATCTTTAGCTAATTTTTTCGAAGACAATTCTTTTCTCGTCGCGAATTTTCCAAATGAAACTTCTGGCATTGCTTGATCTGGCTTAATCAAATTAGATCTGTCTCGCAAATAAATTTTGTCGAGCATTTGTGCGATTGGAACATCGTCAACATCGGCGACATATTCATTGCGGTCGGCGTAGGCGAGGCGCGTGGCTTCGGTGATCAGGTGAATTGTTTCAAGTGAATTCGCTTGCATTTTTTTGAGATCGAAATTTTCTAAAATTCCCAAGATTTGCAGAACCGTAATTCCGCCAGAGCTCGGCAATGGCATTGAACAAATTTTATATTTGATGCGATAAGTTGCGCAAATTAAATCACCGGTTTTGCTTTTATAATTGCTTAAATCGCTCAAACTTAAATATCCTGGATTTATTTTTGAAAAATGAACGGCGCGAACAATGTCTTTGGCGATTTGTCCTTTATAGAAAGGATCAATGCCTTCGCGCGCAATAATATCAAGGGTTCGTGCCATTTTCGGATTTGTGATTACGGTGTCGATTTTCAGAACTTCGCCATTTTTATCGAGATAAAGTTCTTTTGATTCGTTAAAATCTTTGAGATAAGAAACTTCTTTTGCTAAAATATGCGTTCTCTCGTTGATTTGAAAGCCGTTTTTGGCGAGGTCAATCGCAGGTTTGAATAATGTTTCCCATTTAAGTGCGCCATATTTTTCATGAGCTTCTTTCAAGATTTTTAATAATCCAGGAACTCCGACAGAAAGTCCGCCGCGCACTGCATCGTTAAATTTTCTTGGTTCACCTTTTTTGTCAAGAAACATTGTTTCAAAAGCTTGCGCCGGCGCATTTTCGCGACCGTTAAAATAAATTGTTTGCTTGGTTTTTGCGTCGAAATATAATAAAAATCCACCGCCGCCAATGCCAGAAGAATGTGGCTCGACGACATTTAAAACAAGTTGTGCGGCGATTGCGGCGTCGATTGCGTTTCCGCCTTGCGAAAGCGCCCAAGCTCCGGCTTTGCTGGCGAGAGAGTTGGCGCTTGACACAATATATTTTTCAGCCTTGACTGATTTGGTTTTTTTAAATCCAGAATAAGGTTCGCCAATCCAGTTGTCAGAAGCATTTGTGGCAGAATGTGCTGTTGAAAAAATAAGAACAAAAATTGCGACTAAAATAATTCTAAATTCCAGTTTCATTTGTTTGCGGTTGGTTGATATCTTCTTGAACATCGGCCTTATCTTCTTGAGTGATGTCTTCTATTTTTGTTTGATTCGCATTCACATCGTCAGTTTTAAGTTGCTGCATTTTCTCGATAACAAAAGAATTTGTGACGAGATCTGTTTTGTCTTCTTTTGAACTCATGACGGTTAATAAAATAAAAAACAGCAATAATGAGGCGATCAAAAAGTTGAAAAATACATCTTTGTCTGGTGTTAAATCGAGGTTTTCACCAATGTTGACAAGTTGATGTTTTTTCTTGTTAACGTTTGATTCAATTGGTAAAGTTTTTATTTTTTCATTGATGAGATTTTCGTCAAGTTTAAGAAGTTTCGCGTATGATAAAATAAGGCCAGCGACGTATAAATTTTTGTCGAGATTTTGCCAATCTTCAGCTTCAATTGCCGCAATATATTTGATTTTTATGTTTAATTGTGAAGAAATTTTTTTAACATCAAGCGATAATTCTTCACGTTTTTTTTGCAGAAGTTTTCCAAGAGAAATATCTGTATTTTGAATAAGTTTTTCTTCCATTCTTTATCGAATTAAATTTGCCAAATTTTTTGTCGCATCTAAATTAGCAATTTTCTCGCAATTTTTCGACATTTTTAGCAAAATTTCTTTGTTTTGCAGCAAATTTGTCAGAGTTTTTGCAATGTTATTTATTGTAAAATCTTTTTCTTCAATTACAAGTGCTAAACCGTTTTCTTCGAAAATTTTGGCGTTTTTTAGTTGATGATTATCGGCAGATTTTGCAAAAGGAACTAAAATCATCGGTTTTTTTGCTGCCGCAAATTCGGCCAAAGAAGACGAGCCAGAGCGCGCTATTATTAGGTTGGCGTTTGATATTTTTTCGCGCATATCTTCGAAAAAATCATCAATTTCAATATTCATATTAAATTTTTTATATTGTTCATAAGTGCTTTGGATTAAGTCGCTGCGGCATTGCTGAAAGATATATAAATAATTTTTTACGTCTTCGGGTAAATTAAAAAACGCTTTTGGCAAAATTTCGCTGAAAATTTTGGCGCCACCAGATCCGCCGATTATTAATATTTTGAAATATTTTTTATTTTTCTCGAAATCTTCTAAATCATTGAATTCAGAGGCTAAAATTAAACCTTCATAGCCCATTTTGTCGCGTTTTTTTGCTTCTTGTTTTTCGGGAAATTTATAGTCGATTTTATTTAATTCAAGAATTTCCTCGCGCACTGGATTTCCGGTTGTTGTGCATTTTTCTTGATATTTTTGCAAAATTGCATCAGTTTTTGCGAAAGTTAAGGCAATTTTGTCGCAAAATTTGGCGAAAATGCGATTTACTTTGCCAAAATGAGCATTTTGTTCGTGTAAAATTATTTTGGTACGAGTTAAAATTGCGGCAATTAAAATTGGAAAAGTTGCGTATCCGCCGAAAGCAAAAACATATTTTGGGCGATATTTTAGGAATAAAAAAAGTGATTTTAGTGTGCCGAAAAATATTTTAAATCCACCAAATAAAAGGCCAGCGAAGCTTTTTTTAAGTTGTGCGGACGGTATTATTTTTGCATAAAAATCATCTTCAGCTTTTATGTATGGTTGATATTTTTTGTCGGCCAAAATAAAAACCCGATAATTTTTGGCAAGTTCTTTGGCTAAACATCTGGCCGGTATTATGTGGCCGCCTGTGCCGCCGGTTGCTATAAAAATATTTGTCATTTTATCGAAATTGTCGCGTAAAAATATTGACGCGGCGTTGTAATTTTATCAATATTAAATCAAATCAGGATTTTTTCAATTAAGATTTGACGGAAATCCATCGATCCTTTGCCTAGTAAGGATAGATACTTTATAAACTTGCTCAAAAAAAGCCAAAAAAAGCTTGTAATATTAGTAAAAAAGCTTTATAAAGGTATTTTTAAACCATTTTAAATTTGATAGCAATGCCTAATTTCATTGATTTAAACCAAATTGACAAAGCAGAATTGAGAAAAATTCTTGAGCTTGCGAAGGCACTTAAGGCGAAAAAATCAAATGCGAGACTTGAGGGAAAACAGCTTGCGATGATTTTTGAGAAATCTTCGACGCGAACAAGAATCTCGTTTGAGGCCGGAATCAACCAGCTTGGCGGCAATGCGATTGTGATGAACAAAAGTGATACGCAACTTGGAAAAGGCGAAACGGTTGCTGACACCGCGAAAGTTTTATCGCGCTTTGTTGATATTGTGATGGCGCGCGTCGACTCACACAAAACCCTGATTGAACTTGCTGCGAACGCTACAATTCCGGTGATTAACGCGTTGTCAGATTTCTCACATCCGTGCCAAATTATGGCGAGTGTTCAAGCAATTGAAGAACATTTGGGTGGTATTAAAGGCAAAAAACTAGCGTGGTTTGGTGATGCGAATAATGTGTTGAACTCTTACATACACGGCGCGGTGGCGTTTGGATATGAGCTTAATATTGCCGTGCCAAAAGATTATGATTTTTGCGATGGCGAAATTGAAAAAGCAATCAAAAATGGCGCAAAAATAAATGTTTTTGAAGACGCCAAAAAAGCTGCGAAGGGCGCAAATGTCTTGATTGCGGACACTTGGTTTTCAATGGGACAAAAATCGGCGCAAGACGAAAAATTGAAGAAAGAAAAATTGGCGCAACTCACGCCTTATAAAATTACGCAAGAATTGATGAATTTGGCCGCCAAAGGCGCGATTTTCACGCATTGCTTGCCAGCATATCGCGGATATGAAGTTGAGGCTGAAGTTATTGACGGCGCAAGGTCGATTGTGTTTGATGAGGCTGAGAATAGGCTTCATGCGCAAAAGGCGGTTATGTTGTGGTGTTTAAAAAAAATCTAGCGATTTTTTTTAGGGGGGCGCACGCGGTTTCATTGAGATTCGAGGAAGCGAAGCTTCCTAGGTTGGTTGAATTGCTATCGCAAGATTGATTTTAGTTTTGTTAAGATTTGCGGGATTTAAGAAGTGGTGTGAAATTTATTTTTGTGATTGTGGTGCTTTTAAGAATTTCTTTATTATTCTAGATCTTTTCTAAATTGCCTAGCGGGGCGTGGTTTGAAGCCGCGCCCTAACTTTCATTTATAATCTATCCTTTTACCACCTCATCCAACCTCTTCAACTTAGTCAAAAGCCTCTCAAGATTATCAAGTCTCACCATGCAAGGCCCATCGCTTGGCGCATTATCCGGATCTTGATGCACTTCCATAAACAACGCCGCAACGCCAACAGCCACAGCCGCGCTTGCCAATGTCTCAACAAACTCACGCTGTCCACCACTTGCGCCACCAAGCCCACCGGGTTGTTGAACTGAGTGCGTGGCATCAAACACCACCGGGCAGCCAGTTTTTGCCATAATCGGCAAACTTCTCATATCAGAAACTAAAGTGTTATAGCCAAAGCTTACTCCGCGTTCAGTCAAAAGCACATTTTTATTGCCGAAATGATCCATCTTATTGACGATATTTTGTGCATCCCAAGGCGCCAAAAATTGCCCTTTTTTGATGTTGATGATTTTTCCACTTTTCGCCGCCGCTTCAAGCAAATCAGTTTGGCGACACAAAAAAGCCGGAACTTGCAAGATGTCAACTTCGTCGTGGTTTGCTAAAATTTTGCAATGTTCTTCATTGTGAATGTCGGTTAAAATCGGGCAGCCGAATTGCTTTTTGATTTCCGCGAAAATTGGTAAAGTGTTTTGTAAGCCAGCGCCGCGCTGTCCGCCAATTGATGAGCGATTTGCTTTATCAAAAGACGCTTTATAGATAAATTGAATTTTAAGTTTGTCGCAAATTCTTTTGATGTTGCTTGCCATCATTAATGAGTGGTCAAGAGACTCTGTTTGGCAAGGCCCCGCGATTAATACGAAGGGTAAATTATTGGCAATTTTTATATTTTTAACTTCAATTGTGCGCATATTTTTTGATTTGCAGTTTTTTAACTAATTTTGGTTTTTATCTTGGCTATCTTTGAAGAATGACGATTTTCAAAAGACGCACGAAAAAAAACTTTTACTTTTAAAACAAAAGTCTTAACCTTAGAAAATATAACATATTTCGTAATTTATACAAGGATTTTTTAAAAAATGTTTGCAAAGCCTTTCAACTTACTGTTGGTTTACGTTGTGACTGTTTTTAACATCGCAATTTTATCTTCGCCTCTTATCGCGCTTTTGGTGCCTTTTGTTGACCATAAAAGCTCTACACTTAACCTTTCTGACGGTATTTTAGCGAAATTTAAATTGGCGCTATTTCTGATTATTTTTTTGGTGAGTTTTTTCATGTTGTGTTATCTTGTGCTCGACATGTTGTTTGGCTTTGCGATGCGTGCGTCTTTGAAAAATTGCACACGTTATGAAAAAATTAAAGATTATGATTTTTTAAGCAAAATTTTCGAAGAAGTCAAAGAAAAATTTGGTGAAAAAAATGTGAAACTTTACGTAAAAAACTCCGATGAAATTAATGCGTTTGCCGTTGCGTCTCTTGGAGGAAAGGCGATTGTTTTGACGTCGGGATTAATCAATCATTATTTAACGAACAGTGAAAATCCTAAAGAATTTTTATATTCGCTAAGAAGTGTTATGGGTCACGAAATGTCACATTTGATAAACAAAGATTTTTTGCCGACCTATTTAATTATTGCTAATCAAAAAGCGACGAATTTTGTTTCTTCTTTACTTAATATAATTTTTAATTTTGGGGCGAGGGCGGCTTCATTTATGCCTTATGGCGGCAAATTTTCAGCACGTTTAATGGTTGAAACATACGTGATTTTAAACTTTTTTTTCAGCGCATTTAATCGTTTTATCGTGTTTAATATTTATGAATTTTTGCGTAAATTTGTTTCGCGCAGCCTTGAATATCGTTGCGACAGACAATCTGCGCTGGCTTTTGGTGGAAAAAATATGGCCTTCGCACTATCTTTTCTTGGCGAATCTGGTTATTTTACTTTATTTTCAACTCATCCGGCTACGAAAAGACGCATAAATAAAGTTAAAAATATTGAGATTGAAGATTATGTTATTAAGCCAAGTTTCCTTGAAAGTTTAAGTAATTATTTTACGATTATGTTTTTGATCGTGATTTGTTTATATTTCGCAAAGCAGGCCGGCGTTGACTTACTGGTCAGAGAATATATCAGAAATAATCAGGCGATTCATCAAAAACTTAGTGTTTTAGTGCATTTGTTGGCGCGATTTTTCTAGTTTTTTTTGTGCAAAAATAAAATTATTTTGTCTAAATGGTGCAAGAAAATTTCACAACTTTATCTCAGTTAATTGCTTATCAAGGTTCTAAATTCAATAATCTCAAGGCCTTAAATTATAAAAAAAATGGCGTTTGGGTTTCGTTTTCTAATCAAGAATTTTTACAAAAAGCGCACGAGTTTGCGTGTGCTTTGCGCGCAAGTGGATTAAAAAAAGGTGCGAAAGTTGCGATTTATTCTTATCAAAATCCGATTTGGTTAATTGCCGATTTTGGCGTGATTTTGGCTGGCGGCGTCAGTGTTCCGATTTTTCATAATATTTCGCGCGAAAATTTATTGTTTCAACTTGAAGACTCAAATGTCGAATTTGTTTTTGCGGATAATCCAAGTGATTTTGATGAAAAAAATCACTTCAAAAAAATCGATGTTTTAAAAAACGATCTTCCTAAAAATGTAAAAAAAGTTATCGTTTATGGCTGTGAAGTTAAAAGCGAAAAGTCTGATTTTGTAGAGTTCGAAGAGTTTTTGACTTTAGGGAAAAATAATTTTTATGATATTGAAAAATTGCCGCAATTTCAGGCAAAAGATTTGGCGACGATAATTTATACATCGGGAAGCACTGGGCGGCCGAAGGGTGTCGAGCTTAGTCACGAAAATTTAGTTTCGCAAATTAATGATACGGCAAAATGTTTTTTGCTTGATGAAAAAAGCGATAAAATTTTGTCATTTTTGCCGCTTGCTCACATTTTTGAGCGCATGGTCATGATGTTTTATATTTCTCGCGGCGTTTCAATTTATTTTGTTGATGATGTCAAAAATTTAGGGGAATATTTGAAAGAAGTGCGCCCAACCCTTATGACTGTTGTGCCTCGAATGTTGGAAAAAGTTTTTGCAAAAATTAAAGAAGGTGCGCAAAAAGGAAGTTTCGTTAAAAAATTTATCGCGAGCAAGGCTTTGAAACGGGCGATTGAAAAAGAAATCGATGAACATAATTTTCTTGATAAAATTTATGATATCGTGGTTTATAAAAAATTTCGTGCGGCGCTTGGTGGTAATATGAAAATGATGATTTGTGGCGGCGCGGCTTTGTCGCTTGACCTTGAGCGTTTTTATCGCAATATTAAAATAAATTTACTTTGCGGATATGGCTTGACCGAAACCTCTCCCGTGATTGCGACGAATTGTCTTGGCGCTTATAAATTTGGAACGGTCGGCAAGGCTTTTGCATCGGTTGAGACGAAAATTGCCAAAGATGGAGAATTGTTGGTGCGCGGGCCAAATGTGATGATTGGATATCATAATCAGGCGCAACTTACGGCAGAAACAATTGTCGATGGCTGGCTTAAAACCGGAGATTTGGTGCAAATT
>CAMCFD010000011.1 GCA_945874115.1 Rickettsia typhi
TCTTTCGCCTTAGCCGAGATTGACTTTGCGATGATAACTTCGAAGAAAATTTTCGCGATTTCTTGCGCCAATTCTTCGTCAATTTCGCCGTTTAACGCGACAATTCCGCCAAACGCGCTTTTCGGATCGGCCGCGAGAGCCTTTTTGAAAGCCTCGAGCAAGTTTTTGTCAGTTGAAACTCCACACGGATTCGCGTGTTTTATGATTGCGCACGCCGGATTTTCAAATTCCATCACCAAATTATAAGCCGCGTCAGAATCGTTAAAATTATTATAGCTCAATTCTTTGCCCTGAAGCTGTTTGGCGTTGACAATTCCTGTTTTCGAGTTCGAATAAATCGCCGCTTTTTGATGAGAATTTTCGCCGTAACGAAGTTCTTGCTTTAAATTTCCACTCAAAAAGAAATGTGATTGATCGGCGCAAATCGCTGAAAAATAATTCGCAATCGCAATGTCATATTGTGCAATGTCTTGAAACGCTTGAGCCGCGAGGTTTTTTCTAAATTCGAAACTTGTCGAATTATTGTTTTTTTCCATTTCGTCCATCAAATTTTTATATTGATTTGAAGACGTAACCACAGTTTTAAACGCGAAGTTTTTCGACGCCGAACGAACCATCGCCGGACCGCCAATATCAATGTTTTCGATAATTTCGTCTTCGTCATTTGTGCGCGCCAAAGTTTCGACGAACGGATAAAGATTGACGATCAACAAGTCGATCGACTCAATTTGATTTTCTCGCGCTTGTTTTTGGTGAGCTTCGCTGGTTGGAATTGCCAACAATCCGCCGTGAACTTTCGGATGTAGAGTTTTTACGCGCCCGTCCATAATTTCGGGAAAACCACTAAATTCAGAAATATCTTTTGCATTAATTTTATTATCTTGAAGAAGTTTTTTTGTGCCGCCAGTTGAAATTATTTCGACATTTTGTTTTTGCAAAAACTGCGCTAATTCGACGATGTTATTTTTATCAGAAACAGAAATTAAACAGCGCGAAATTTTTTGTAGATTTTGCATTTTTTTTGGAAAGAATTATTGTTAAAAATTATGCTGAAATTCTAATTTATAATTTAATTTTGTCAATGATTTTGTGCTTTTTCACTTGATTTTTAACGATGTGAAAAATGGTTTTTTGATCGATTATTGAAGAGGTAGGGAAATTTTGACAATCGAATCAACAAGAATTCCGGTCAATAATTCTATAATATTAGAAACTTGGTTAGTTTTTGCGAGAAAAACTGATTAATATGCCTTATTAAATTCATTCAAAAATTAGTAATCTATTTTTCTTTTGAAAAAATTTTTTACTTATATAAAATAAAAAACTGCATGACCACCATTAGTTAATTATTTCGATTTTAGATTTCAGTATATTTAGAGCAATTTTGTCGAAAAATAAGGTCGAAAGAATTAACTAACAACGTCTAATAGTCAGGTAAAACCAACCTGATTTTTTTTCTCGCAAAAATTATATATTAGTAAAAAAATTTTCGCGCCATTTAAATTGAAAAATGCAGCAATATTGCAAAATTCTAATCCAAAAAAACAGCTATATGAAATGTTCCACGTGAAACATTTATTCCTTCACAGATTCTTTTATTGATGATTCTCTATCCAAAATTTCTTTCGCGAGTTTTATGTAAGCTTGAGCGCCAGAAGATTTTGAGTCATATAAAACTCCGGGAATTCCGTGTGACGGCGCCTCTGATAATCTTACATTGCGCGGAACTGAATTCTGAAAAACCTTATCCTGTAAAAAACTCCGAACGTCAGACTCAACTTGTTCAGTAAGTTTATTTCTTTTATCATGCATAGTTAGAATTATGCCGCTAATTCTGAGATGATGATTGAGATTATCTTTTATTAAATCGAGGCTGGTCAAAAGATGACTAAGTCCTTCAAGTGCAAAAAACTCACATTGCATCGGGATCAAAACACTATCCGACGCGACCAAGGCGTTAATTGTAAGTAAACCAAGAGATGGCGGGCAATCAATAATTATATAATCATAATCATAAACGATGTCTTTGATGATTTTTTTTAGACAATATTCACGATTTTCGAAAGTCGCAAGCTCAACTTCACAAGCTGATAAATCTACGGTTGAGGTAATTATGTGCAATTTTGGCAATTTATGAGGAATTATTACTTCTTTTACATCAACTTCACCGACAATTGCCTCATAAATGGTTTTTTGTCTTTGGGCTTGAAAAATTCCGAAACCAGTGCTTGCATTTCCCTGCGGGTCAAAATCGATCACCAATGTTCTTTTTTTTGCCGCCGCAAACGATGTTGCTAAATTTACGACGGTGGTGGTTTTTCCGACTCCGCCTTTTTGGTTTACTACTGAAAATATTTTGGCTCTTTTGCGATGATTATTGTTTATCATATTTTATTTTAAAATGTTTCACGTGGAACAATTTGAATTTTAACTATACAATTTTTAAGCTTCTAATTTAGCAATTAATCCATAGATTTTTTCTAAATCAATAAAATTAATGGTTATTTTGCCGCTATTTTTAAATTGGTTAAACGAAATTTTCACTTGAGAATCCATCAATTCAGAAAGTTTATTTTCTAGATCTGTTAATTCCCCTGAATTTACGAACTTAATTTTAGATTCTTGTCTGGCGATAACCGGATTTTGCTTCAATTTCTCGATCTTTTCATCGCGGATCATTTCTTCGGCCTCTCTAACTGTTAGGGCGCCTTGGGCAATTTTATTAGCCAAACTTTCCGGATCTTTCGAATTTACAATCGCGCGCGCATGTCCCATTGATATCAATTTTTTATCCATCATATCCTGAACCGATTTCGGCAAATCAAGCATTCTCAAAATATTAGCAATGTGAGAACGGCTTTTCCCCGTTTTTTTCGCGACCTGATCTTGAGTGTAAGAAAATTCGTCCATCAATTGCTGATAACCTCTCGCTTCCTCAATTAAAGACAAATCTGATCGTTGAACGTTTTCAATAAGCGCCAATTCTAAAGCTTCGTGATTGTTAATTCTTTTAACTATCGCCGGAATTGAAGTAAGTCCAAGAATTTTCGTCGCTCTAAATCTTCTTTCTCCCGCAATAATTTCATAATGACCTTCGTCGCTTTTGCGCACAATTATTGGCTGAATCAGGCCATTTTCCTTAATTGAATTAGCTAAATCTTGCAATTCTTCTGGGTTAAAATTCCTTCTTGGCTGATAAACTCCGGCAGTAATTTTGCTCATCGGAATAGTTTCAACAACTAAACTTCTCGCATTATTATTTTGATTCACAGCATTGTCGTCGAGATTTTTTGTTTTGCTTTCCCCAAGTAGCGCAGAAAGACCTCTTCCTAATTTTTTATCCTGATGATGATTTATGTTTTTCATATGAGTTATTGGTTATAATGTTCCACGTGGAACATTTAAATAGTGATAGTATAAATTTCTCGCGATTTTTACTCAAGAAATCATTACCAAATCATAATAATACATAAGGAAGATTGTTTGCAAGAAGTTTTTTTACTTTTTTCAATCAAGATCAAAATGTTCCACGTGGAACATTTTATGGGGAAGGCTATTAGAGCAAAATGAAATTATTTTGACAGACGAGATTTATGGCTCGAAGCCACCCATTTACTTAAATAACTCTCTAATTATTTAACACTACTATATATATGCAACAAAACACCTCAAAATGACACTTCCCACCAACAAATCAAAATTAATCAAGTCGGTTATATTCATTGGGGAAAACCGTGATTGGCTTAAAAGATTTAGCTTCTTCAAAATCCATCGAACAATATGAAATTACGATAACATCATCACCAACTTGAACCTTGCGAGCGGCGGGGCCATTAAGGCAAATTATACCAGAATCTCTCTCGCCTTTAATCACGTAGGTTTCGAGTCGCTCTCCGTTATTCATATTAAGAACCTGAACTTTTTCATTTTCGATTAAATTCGCCGCTTCCATTAAATTTTCATCAATTGTAATACTTCCAACATAATGTAATTCCGCTTGCGTAACCTTGGCATGATGAATTTTTGACTTGAAAACTTGAATTTGCATATCTGTAATTAATTACAACTTAATATTTTACTAACATTTTAAGGGTGAGCGAATCAAGAAAAAAACCCTTAATTCAACAATAATAATTCCCAACCCATTTTATTATAATTTCTACACAAGCCAGACTCTTGATGTAAAACCAAAGATCCCGCACTCATTATTTGTTCCACGTGAAACATTCGACTATTATAAACCAAGCACATCTTTCATTAAATAGAAGCCGTGTTTTTGGTTACTGCCCCAAATCGCAGCGCGGACAGCGCCAGAGGCAAAAACATTGCGGCTTGATGCTTTATGAGTCAATTCAATTCTTTCACCGTCTCCTGCGAAGATGACAGTGTGGTCGCCAACAACATCGCCGCCGCGCATTGACGCAAAGCCGATTTGGCCGCGTTGCCTTTTGTTATTAGCACCAACTCGCGACATTGCACCAGACTCTTTCAAGTCAACACCGCGACCCTTCGCAACGGCTGCGCCAAGTGATAGCGCGGTTCCCGAAGGTGAATCAACTTTATCGCGATGATGCATCTCGACAATTTCAATGTCATAATCTTCGCGCAAAATCGCCGCGACTTTTTCCGACAAGTTCATTAAAATATTGACTCCGATCGACATATTTGACGACCAAATTATCACGCACAGTTTAGAATATTCGACCAATTTTTGCTTTTCTTCGTCAGAAAATCCCGTTGTGCCACAAACCAAAATTTTACCTTTTTGCGCAGCTTTTTGCGCACACAACAAACTTAAAGCTGGCGATGAAAAATCGATCACAGCGTCACAATGTTCAAAAAATTCGTCGATATTTGAAGTAATTTTATATCCGGTTTTTTCTTGCGCCAAAAATTCACCAATATCAGAACCGTCAAAATTATTACCTTTTCTGACAAAGCCTGAAGTGATTTCGGCGATCGTATCCTTCAAAACCAATTTCGCAATTGCTTGTCCCATTTTTCCTGAAATTCCAGTAATTCCTATTTTCATAAATTTATCTATAATTTTAACCAATTAAACGAATTTATATAATTTATTCTACTTTTATCGATTTTTCAAGACATTAATTTAATTATATTTAACGGCTGCCATTAAGGAAAGAATTTGTTCTTAAATTTTGTCTTTGCAAAAAAACATGGGTTAGCTTTCAATTCCCCATTTTTTGTTTAAATAAGTTTCGATTTCATTTCTTTCTTCAGACTTTAAATGGCGATCAAAAAATATTATTTCGCCAATTTGACCACTAAAATTTTCACTTTTCTCGACGCTTGCACCAATGATTGCGCCAGTAATATTTTTTGTACCATTTTCCTCAGTATCATCGCCATCAATTTTATTCACCCCGTTAACTCTGACTAAAAAATTCACGCCGGTTTTTTCTTGCGCTAACATTAAATATGGAGAATTCAATCCAGAAAAATTCGCTGCACCACCCCTTGAAACGCCGTCTTGTGAATAACTTACTCCAAGCTGCAAATTTCCAGCAGGAGTAATGACCAAGCTTATCTGTCCATCATCAATAACACTTGTGGCGTAATTTGTTTGAAAAATATAATCCCAATCACCAGATTCTCCGGGCGTAGTTTTAATCACCATAAAAAGTGTGAAGGAAGTTAGACTGATATTTAAATTTTCAACTTCAATATAGTCATCAACGCCATCGAAAGAAAGACAGGGCAGGCTGTTTATGCAATTGCTGACATAAGTTGGTTTTGAAGTTAAAACAGAATTTGCGTCATATTTTTCATTTACTTGCGGATTTATATCGCGCCAGTTTGTGACAACCAAACCATTCTCAGCTTCGCTTTCTGCGAAACTTTTTTCAGAAGTTGTGTCAAGCCAAAAATTAACTCCTTTAATTGAAGCAATCGGCGAATCTTCAGTCTGCCTTCTTGCTATTTCAAGTCTATATTTTGAAATAAGCAAACTAGACTGTGTGATTCCCGCAATTATAATTCCAATAATAATTAAAACTATCGATAATTCAATGAGCGAAAATGCCGTGATTTTTTTTACCTTATTAGCTTTTTGTTCCATAAAAATTTTTAAGTAAAATTTTCGATAAAATTTCTGATTTTACTTGCAGTTCAATAAATAATGTTTTAAGATATTCACTTCAATTAAGTTGCGGCATTTTATCAAATCACTTGATTAATGCAACCGATTTCTTAATAAATAAACATATAGGATTCAAAAATGACTGATAAAACTACGATTGCACCGTTTAAAGTTGCTGTTGCTAAAGATATTGTTCCGGTTTCAATTGCTGGCGAGATGAAAAAATCCTACCTAGATTACGCAATGAGCGTTATTGTTTCGCGCGCAATCCCTGATGCTTGCGATGGCTTGAAACCAGTGCATCGCCGCATTCTTTATGTTATGTATGAAAGTGGCTATGATTATAACAAACCGTTTAAAAAATCTGCAAGAATCGTCGGTGAAGTGATGGGTAAATATCACCCGCATGGTGACTCTGCAATCTACGAATCATTGGTTCGTATGGCGCAAGATTTCTCGATGCGCTTGCCATTAATTGACGGACAAGGTAACTTCGGTTCAATTGATGATGATCCGGCGGCTGCGATGCGCTACACTGAGTCTCGCCTTGAAAAAGTTGCGCACACAATGCTTGAAGATCTTGACAAAGACACTGTCGACTTCATGCCAAACTATGATGGATCTGAACGCGAGCCAAAAGTTATGCCTGCGGCTTTTCCTAACCTTTTAGTTAACGGTTCGGGCGGTATTGCGGTTGGTATGGCAACAAATATTCCTCCTCACAATTTGGGCGAAGTGATTGACGGCGTTTTGGCGTATATTGCAAACAACGACATCACGGTTGACGATTTATTAAAAATTATCCCAGCACCAGATTTTCCTACTGGCGGCATCATTTTAGGGCGAAGCGGATACACATCGGCGGCGCACACAGGCCGTGGTTCGGTTGTTATGCGTGGTCGTCACAAAATTGAAAAAATTGGCGGCGGTAAAAATGCAATTATTATTACTGAAGTTCCTTACCAAGTTAACAAAGCCAAGCTTGTAGAAAAAATTGCCGAGCTTGTTAAAGAGAAAAAAATCGAAGGAATCACAGATTTGCGCGATGAATCTTCTCGCGACGGAATCCGCGTGGTTATCGAGCTTAAGCGCGATGCTATGGAAGAAGTTATAATCAACCAACTTTACAGTTTCACCGTTTTACAAAGCAATTTTGGTGTAAATATGCTTGCGTTAAATCACGGCAAACCAGAATTACTAAACTTGCTTGATGTTATTCGCATCTTCACTAATTTCCGCGAAAATGTTATTGCACGACGCACCAATTTCTTGCTAAATAAAGCGCGTGATAAAACACACATTTTAATCGGTTTAGCTGTTGCAGTTAGCAATATCGATGAAGTTGTTGAATTGATCAAAAAATCGAAAGATTCTGCTGAAGCTAAAGAAAAATTATTAGCAAAATCTTGGCCAGCAGACACAGTTGCAACAATCATCAAACTTGTTCAAGACAAAGGCAACATCATTAAAGACGGCAAATTTTATTTTACCGAAGCACAAGCAAAAGCAATTCTAGATATGCGTTTAGCACGCTTAACTGGTCTTGAAATGGATAAAATCAACGAAGAGCTTAAAAATTTAGCGGCCGAAATTGCTGAATATTTGTCAATTTTAGCAAATCGCGATAAATTAATGGAAGTTGTAAAAAAAGAATTGATCGAAATTAAAACTCAATTTGCAACACCACGCCGCTCAACAATTGAAGATAGCGAGTTTGAAGTTGATATTGAAAACCTAATTCCAAAAGAAGATATGGTTGTTGTTGCAACATTAAACGGCTATATTAAACGCGTTGCCCTTTCATCTTATCGCACGCAAAGACGCGGAGGCAGAGGCCGCAGCGCAATGGATGTGCGCGAAGAAGATATCGCAACTGATATTTTCGTTGCCAACACTCACACGCCAATTTTGTTCTTCTCAAACAAAGGAAAATGCTACAAAATGAAGGCTTACAAATTGCCACTTGGCAATCCGCAAGCTAGGGGCAGGGCGCTTGTTAACTTGCTTCCAATTGACCAAGACGAAAAAATCTCAACAATTTTGGCGCTTCCAGAAGACGAATCAAAATGGAATGATTTAAGTATCATTTTTGCCACATCTAAAGGCGATGTGCGCAGAAACTCGATGGATCAATTCGCTGATATTCGCTCATCTGGCAAAATCGCTATGAAACTTGAAGGCGACGATGCTCTTGTTGGCGTAAATTTATGCACCGAAAAAGACGATATCTTGCTTGCAACTAAAGACGGCAAATGTATTCGCTTCCCTGTTGAAAAATTGCGCGTGTTCCAAAGCCGCAACTCAACTGGCGTGCGCGGCATTAAACTTGAAGACGGCAATGAAGTTATGTCGATGTCGGTTCTAAATCATGCGCTTGAAGATTCTGAAATTAAAGACAAATATCTAAAAATCGATTTAGACAAGCGTTTAGAGCTTCGCGCGGCGCTGATTTTCAACAAGAAATTGAAAGAAAATCCGACGGATGATTTATTGGTTCAACCTCTAGAAATTCCAAAAATTAAAGCGGAAGGCTTGACTCAAGAATTAATCGAAAAAATGGCGATTAACGAAGAATTCATTTTCACAATCACTGAAAATGGCTTCGGAAAACGCTCTTCAGCTTATGAATATCGCATTACAAACCGCGGCGGAAGTGGAATTACGAACATCATCACTTCAAAACGCAACGGTTCAGTGACTGCAAGTTTCCCAATTGAGGCCAATGACCAAGTGATGATAATCACTGACAAAGGCACATTAATTCGAACTGAAGTTGCAACAGTTAGAATCACGGGTCGAAACACTCAGGGCGTGACTTTGATTAAAGCTAAGGACGAAAAAGTTGTGTCAGTTGCAAGAATTGCACATACTGGAAACAAAGAAGTTGACGAAGCCGAAACTGGCGAAGAGACAACGGAGGAAGCCGCTGAAACAAACTCGGCTGCTGAATAAAAAATAAAAAAGGAGGGGAAAGTGGATAAACCAAAAACCCCTCCTTCATCTCAAAGCGCTCGTCCGCGCTTGAAATTTAGACCATTAAGCTTGGTTATAAAACCCCCGAAATCTCCAGAACCACAACAACAGCAGCTCGAATTATTAAAAGAAAAAGCGGCGCAACTTTTATTAGAAAACCCTGAATTAAGAACCTTTTTCTTCGACAAAGATTTGTTGCGAAAATATGACGAATCTTCTGAAAAAAGCCTGTTTTTGCAACGATTAGTCAAAAATTCATTAGACTTAAGCAAAAAAGTCTTAATTTATAAGGCGTCGCGCGATAAAGCTAGAGAATTAAGTGGCGAAGACGATTTTGAAATCTTACCAAAAACCGAGGGAATCAACAGCGGCTTCATAATTTCGACACCAAGCGGCGCGAGATATTTTACCAAATCATTTCTCAATTCAGAAATGTCGGGCAAGAAAAAAATTCACGAATATTTCATCTATAAATTGTTGCAATATTGCGGATATGGGCCGAAAATCCATTTCTCTTGCCATGAAAATATGATGCCAGTGATTATTAGCGAAGATTTGACGACCCTAAAAGCCGACGGCACAAAAAAAGAATTCGCGCCACTCGCAGTCAAAAAAGATTATGAAGAATTTTCGCCAGAGACCGAAGCTCACATTATCGCAAGCGAATTATTAGCAAATTTACTTGGACTTGCAGATTTCCACAAAAACAACATTGGTTTTGTTCAAACCAGCGGCCCAAAAACGACGACACAGCAAAAAATAAAGCCCAAAATTATTGATTTTCATCTCGATCCAACCCCCGAAGATTTAAACTTTGATTTAACTTTTGATGAAAGTGGTGATCTGAAAATTTTTGGCCACGCCTACAAAATCAAAGAGGAAAATTTACAAAAACTTCATCTTCAAGCTCTGCAAAATCTTTTGAATGGCACGCACAGAAGGCCTCCACTAAAAGAAGCTGTTGTTTTAGCGCTGAGAGATTGCGAAACAGTTTGCGCACAAATGTCTCAAGGATTCGAAGCTGAAGATTTTCAAATCACATCAGAGTCACGAGAAGAAAAGGAGAAATCTCCAATCAAACGGCTTATTGACCAAAGCTCTAGGGACGAAAGTTTGATGGATTTTATTAAAGAACTCAATTCTAAAATCGATGTTTTGCAAGAAAAAATTCACCAAAAATCGTTGGTAAAATAGCTTGATTTAAGCTAGAATTTTGTTGCGCGCGACCCCGAACCAACTCATAATTTCAGTCTAAAACCTCAAATAAAAACCAGCAAATATGACTGATTTTATTTAATTTATCCACGAAAATTATTTTTTCCTAATAAACTATTTTTGAGGAAAAATTGCCACAAAGAATAACGATGCGTCAAGTGATAAAGTGCTTATTCTTCGAGCAAATTTTTACCAAAGAGGTGAGGAAAAATTGGATGTATAAATATTTTACTAAACACTGTTAGCCGAATTATCTCGATTTTAGATTTTGGTATATTTTTAGCGCTTTTTTGATAAAATTACGACAAATATCTTGGTATATTTGGAGCAATTTGGTCGAAAAATAAGGTTGAAATAATCAGCTAAAGCGCCTAACGAAAAATGTTATAGCTTGAGCGTTAAAAGCATAAAGATAATTTACCTTAATTTATTTGACTAAAAACTTGAGAAGAGCCTGTCTGACGGCTACTCCGGCTTCGACTTGCTGTAAAATTAAGCTGACTTTTTTATCATCAGCAAGCGCGGAAGAAATTTCAACATCGCGATTAATTGGTCCCGGATGCATCACCAGAGCACCTTCGCGCGCATATTTTAATTTTTCGTGCGTCAACCCGTAAAGCTTGAAATATTCGCCAAGTGAAGGAATATAGGCGCCAATCATGCGCTCTTGCTGAATCCGCAACATCATCACCACATCGGCGCCAGAAATTCCTTGCTTCAAATCACTGAAGACTTCGACATTAAATTTCTCGTGAAGCCATTCTTTAAACCCAGTTGGCATAAGCGTTGGCGGTGTTATCACCGAAATTTTTGCGCCAAATTTCGCCAATAATTTTATGTTCGAGCGCGCCACTCGCGAGTGTAAAATATCGCCACAAATCGCGATTTTCAAATTCTTCAATTCTCCCTTGTTTTGCCAGATCACAAAACTGTCTAGAAGCGCTTGGCTTGGGTGTTCGTTGGTTCCGTCGCCCGCATTAATTAATGACGCATCAATATGCTCTTTAAGCAGGCCAACAATTCCACTTGCATTGTGGCGAATTGCGACGAAATCTGGGCGCATCGCGTTCACGGTTTTAGCCATATCTTCAATTGTCTCACCTTTTTTCAGCGAAGAAAGTGACACGTCAACATTGACAACATCAACAGCCATACGCTTTGCGGCGATTTCAAAAGAAAGTCTGGTGCGCGTTGAATTTTCGAAGAAAAAATTGACTAAAAGCTTACCTTTAAGGTCGCTGCGGAATTTGGGATTTTTAAAATATTTTTTTGCTAAAAGGTGAATGTCCTTGATTTGCTTGGCCTCGAGCTGGTCAATAGAAATTAAATCGCGAGTCATTTTTATCCTTTTTTTGAAAAATTAGCTTTCAAAAATAGGATTATACCGCATTTTTTGCTAGTTGTCAAGGGAAATTGATTTTTAGTTGTGAATCGGCTGTTTTGTAGGTGTCACAATGTTTGCAGCTTTAAGCATCAAGAACTTGGGAAATCGCTAAATTATCGCGAATTTCTGACGCAAAAAACCCCGAAATTAGCGCACCAAATGGCGAAAAATCTCTTCTAAATCTGGCTGTTTGCTTGAAATGTCTTTGATGGCGACATTATTTTTGGCAATTTCGCTGAAAACTTCAGCAATTGAAACTTTATTGGGGTCGTAAATAATCGAGACTTGATCTGGGGTTGATTGGCTAAATTCAATGTTTTGCGGCATTTTCATCGAATTGCAATTTACTTCGTGATCGAAAGTGATTCTTAGTTCTTTTTTGTTGAGAATTTGCATCAAATTTTGCTTTTTGTCGCAAGCAATAATATTGCCATTATTGATAATAGCGATTTCGTCGCATAATTCTTCAGCCTCTTCAAGATAGTGGGTTGTAAGCACGATCGTTGTTCCATTTTCGTTAAGATTTTTGACATATTTCCACAATTGAGAGCGAAGCTCAACATCAACACCCGCGGTTGGCTCGTCGAGAACCAAAATTTCGGGGCTATTAACCAAGGCTTTTGCCACCAAAAGACGGCGCCTCATTCCACCAGAAAGGCCACGTGGCTTAACATTTGCTTTATCTTTCAAGCCTAGAGCCTCAATAATTTCATCGGTTTTGCGGTCTTTTTTAGCAACACCGAAATATCCTGCATAAATTTCAAGTGTTTCGCGCACCGTGAAAAATGGGTCGATGATTAATTCTTGCGGGACAATTCCAATTTTAAACTTAGAGGCGAGGGCGTCTTCATCGATGTCAATTCCGGCGATTTTGACTGTTCCGCTAGATTTTTTCACCAATCCGGCCAAAATGTTGATAATAGTTGATTTTCCCGCGCCGTTTGGCCCTAAAAGCCCAAAAAATGAACCTTTTTTTATTTTTAGATCAATCTCGTTTAAAGCAAGTTTCGCCTGCGATCTCGACGATTTTTGGTAGGTTTTTGTTAATTTCTCGATTTCAATTGCGAATTTGGTCATAATTTAAAATAGTGAAAGCGCATTAAAACACGCCAAATCTTAGAAAGGTGAGTCTTTGCAATTTTTTACAAAACACCTTTTTCTTTCAATAATTCTTGCAATTCTCCAGCTTGAAACATTTCTTTGACAATGTCACAACCACCAATAAATTCGCCTTTAATGTAAAGCTGTGGAATTGTTGGCCAATCAGAAAAATCTTTGATTCCTTGACGAATTTCTTGATCTTGAAGCACATTGATGTCGACAAAATTAACGCCGAGTTGCGATAAAATATGGGTTGTCATCGCGCTAAATCCGCATTGCGGAAAATCTTTCGTGCCTTTCATAAAAAGCACAACGTCGTTATTTAAGACGATTTCTTCGATTTTTTCTAAAATATTTGACATAAATAAATTTAAATTAAGACTTGTTTTTATAAAAAAATTATAACTAAATTGCTTTTTAAGTCAAGAAATAAAGTTTTTGCAATATTTTGAAATTTAGTTTTTTACGATTGCCAAAACATTTTAAAAAAGCCTTATTTTGCAAATATTTTGGAATTTTTCGATAATTTGTATTAGAATTTTATGCCTCCAAAAAAAGTTCGTTTTAATGATGAAGTAGAAATTCATGAATTTAAAGAATTCGAAGAAGAATCTTTAAGCGGCGACACCGAAGAATATGAAAGTGAATCAAGTCAAGAGTCGCCAGCGGCAAGCGCCAAATCAAGTGCTGACAACGCTGAACCTTTGGCGAAAAAATCAAAAACTATCGAGAAATAACGATTTTTTGGCGTCAACTAATCTCGATTTTAATCAACCAAATCTTGTTCTTAGCGACTTTTTTTGTCCCTTTATTAGCCAAAACACATTTTATTTTTGCGCCCGCAAGAAAAAAAATAATTCGCGCGATCTAATTATTTGAATCAATCAAAAATTCGCGATTTCTTGCGGCGAGTGAGCCGGTTTTTTTTGTCATCAAATAATCACAAAAAATGATTGATTTTTTGCGCGAAATGTTGTTATAATTGCTTTCTCGTATAATTTTTTGGTGAAGAAATGTATATTGTAAAAGGAAAAAACAACGATTTTGAAATTGTGGTTGGCTGCGAAATCCACGCGCAGGTTGCGTCGAACTCGAAATTATTTTCGCGTGCTGAGGCCAGTTTTGGCGCGCCACAAAATTCGCAAGTGTCGCTGGTTGACGCCGCGATGCCCGGAATGCTTCCCGTTATTAACGAAGAATGTGTAAAACAAGCCATAAAAACTGGACTTGGAATTAACGCCCAAATTAATTTGGTTTCGGTTTTTGATCGCAAAAATTATTTTTATCCCGATTTGCCGCAAGGTTATCAAATCTCACAATTCTTACAGCCAATTGTTGGCGAGGGTCATGTTGAAATTGATGTTGACGATGTTTCAACTGGCGAAAAATATAAAAAAACTATTCGCATTGAGCGAATTCATCTTGAGCAAGACGCCGGAAAATCAATTCACGATCAAGATCCAAACTGTTCGCTGATTGACTTAAATCGCTCGGGCGTTGCCTTGATGGAAATTGTCTCGAAGCCCGATATTTCAAGCCCACAAGAGGCGGCAGATTATGTCAAAAAAATTCGTGCGATTGTGCGCGCTCTCGGAACATCGGACGGCGATATGGAAAAAGGCAATTTGCGCTGTGATGCCAACGTTTCGGTGCGCTTGATTGGCGAGAAAAAATTAGGAACACGCTGCGAAATTAAAAACTTGAACTCGATGAGAAATATCGCGCGAGCCATTGAATTTGAGGCCGCGCGCCAAGTTGCAATCATCGAAAATGGCGGCACAATAAGCCAAGAAACTCGACTTTTTGACGCAATTGTTGGCGACACCAGAACAATGCGCAGTAAGGAAGATGCGATGGATTATCGTTATTTTCCAGATCCTGATTTGCCGCCACTTGTTTTGACGCAAGAATATGTTGACGCGATCAAAGCCAGTCTGCCCGAGCTTCCGCAGGCAAAGAAAGAGCGCTATGTTCGCGAATTGCAAATTCCAGAATATGACGCGGGCGTTTTGACGATGGATGATGATTTATGTCAATATTTCGAGAAATTAATCGCGAAACACGAGCCTAAAATTTGCCTAACTTGGCTTACTGTAGAGCTTCTTGGGCGCATGAACAAAATGAATATTTCTTTTGAGAATTTGAAAGTTGACGCAAACAAAATGATCGGCCTTCTTGACTTAATCAAAAGCGGCGAAATTTCTGGAAAAATCGCAAAAGATGTTCTTGATTTTATGATTGAAACAGGAGATGAAGCTGCTTTGATCGTTGAACAGAAAGGCTTCAAACAAGTTTCAGATTTGGGCGCGATTGAAAAAATTATCGATGAAGTTTTGGTGGCGAATCCCGAAAAACTTGCTGAATTTAGAAGCGGAAAAGACAAACTTTTCGGATTTTTCGTCGGTCAAGTTATGAAAGAAAGCAAGGGACAAGCTAATCCGAACGTCGTTAACGATTTGTTGAAGAAAAAATTGGCGGCATAAATTTAAGCAAAATAATTAAATAAAAACTGTAAAAACATGGCAAAAACATTATACGATAAAATCTGGGATAGTCATTTGGTTGACGATGACGGCTCGTCTTCGTTCATTTATGTTGACAGACAATTGATTCACGAAGTTACTTCGCCGCAAGCGTTTGAAGGCTTGCGCATGTCTGGCCGAAAACCACGTCGCGCAGAAGCGCATTTGGCCGTTGCTGATCATAATGTTCCGACGACCAATGCCGATCGCGGCCACGGAACAAGCGGAATTAAAGACAAAACTTCGCGCATTCAAGTTGAAACGCTTGAAGCAAATTGCAAAGAATTTGGCATAAAATATTTCGATTTAGACGACAAAAAACAAGGAATTGTCCACATTGTCGGCCCAGAACAAGGCTTGACACAACCCGGAATGGTGATTGTTTGTGGTGATTCACACACATCGACCCACGGCGCATTTGGCGCGCTGGCTTTTGGCATTGGAACAAGCGAGGTTGAGCATGTTTTAGCAACACAAACTTTGATGCAGAATCGCGCAAAAAATATGTTGGTGCAAGTTGACGGCAAGCTTGGTTTTGGCGTTGAAGCTAAAGACATCATCTTGGCAATCATCGGCAAAATCGGCACCGCCGGCGGCACGGGATATGTTATCGAATTTGCGGGTCAAGCAATTCGCGATTTGTCGATGGAAGGCAGAATGACAATTTGCAATATGGCAATTGAAGCTGGCGCGCGCGCTGGCTTGATTGCACCAGACGAAACAACTTACGCTTATTTAAAAGGGCGTCCAATGGCTCCATCTGAAGTTGACTTTGAAAAGGCCGTAAAATATTGGGATTCACTTAAAAGTGATGAGGGTGCAAAATATGACAAAATTATCACGCTAAATGCTGACGAAATTGTGCCTTTTGTGACTTGGGGAACAAGCCCGGAAGATGCTTTGCCAATCACGGCGAAAGTTCCATTTCCACAAGATTTTGCCGATAAAGGCAAGCAAGAAGCGGTTAAGCGCTCACTTGAATATATGGGATTGACAAGCGGCGCACAACTTGAAGAAGTCGCGGTCGACAAAGTTTTCATCGGATCATGCACTAATGGCCGAATTGAAGATTTGCGCGTGGCGGCAAAATTGGCAAAAGGGCGCAAAGTTTCTAAGTCGATAAAGTTGGCGATGGTTGTTCCGGGTTCTGGCCTAGTTAAAGAACAAGCCGAAAAAGAAGGCTTGCACAAAATTTTCATCGAAGCAGGATTTGAATGGCGCGAACCCGGATGCTCAATGTGTCTTGCGATGAACGCCGACAAGCTTGAAGATGGCGAAAGATGTGCCTCAACTTCGAATCGCAATTTCGAAGGAAGACAAGGTCGCGGCGGAAGAACACACCTAGTAAGCCCGTCAATGGCTGTTGCGGCGGCGGTTATGGGTCGCTTAACTGACGTCAGAAAATTGGCGTAGTTTTTTTGGCAAGCATGAAGCGTGGCGAAAAGTTTTTGGTTTCGCCATTTCAAGCTTGTTGCGGCTTCTTGAATCAGAAATTTCAATACCATTATTTATACTTTCAATAAATTATTTCCCCCTAGATTATTATACCATTTTAACTTCAAAATCAGCGTTTTAGGCAAAATATTTTGAGGATGAATTTAAAAGAAAATCTACTCTTATCGAGATATATAAAGGGGTTTTCTTTAATATTTTAGACTAAGAAGATGAAGGATAAAACCACCGCATCATCTTTTCAAACACTTTTCATTGATGATTTCGGCCCAGAATCTCAAAATTATTTTGCCTAAAAAGCTAATTATTGACGGAAAAAATAACATAAGAACGACGAAGTTAAGCGCGATAAACGAAAGCAGAAGCCCATAAAAATTCTCAAACGAAACTCAAAGCCGACTCCTGTAAAATACAGCGATTTTTTCACCAAAAAACTTACGCAAAAATGACCAAACCCCACAACCACAACTCTTTTATTGCTTTTTAAAACCGAAAATAATATCGTTTATCTTCACTAAAATAAAGGCAAAATGGCTGAAAATAAAACACAAGAAATACAAGAGATTCGAAATTATGATATCGCACAAACTGGCTTGGTCGCATCTTCTATAGGCACACAAACACCCAAAAATGAAACGAAGAAATTTTGCTGGAGTGCAGATTTAATCCGCAATATTTCAGCGATTTTCGCCTCAACTTTTTTATCAGCAATCGGCTATGGAATTTTGGCGTCGCTCATCGCTTTTCGACTTGAAGCAAACATTGAAAACGAAGTTTTAATTTCACTTTCGTCAGCAACGCAAATTGCTGCAGGGATAATATTTGCAAGGTTTTTGCCTCATTTGGGAAAAAAATACGGCCTTATCAACACGCTCTATGTCGGAACAGCTCTTTCGGCGACTTGCGCGCTGTTATTTTATTTTTACGTCGATTATTTTATTTGGATCGCACTAATTTTCGCCTTCGGAACTTCGCTTTTTATCGTCGGAATCACGCGGCAAACCGTCACGATTGACCTTGCTCCGCCACACTTTAAAGCGATGATAATTTCACTTTCAAGCATGTTGGTTGCCCTTGGAAACGCCGTCGGGCCCATTTTTCTTAACCTTTTAAAAACGGGCGACAGCCTTACTTCGTGCGCCTTGGCAAGCTTATTTTATGTATTATCAATATTACCTTTAAATCGACTTAGAAAATTAGCGATTTTGCAAATGCCCGAAGAAAAAAGAATCGGCATTTTGCGCTATATCAAAAACTCACCGAAGATAATGCTTGCGGGCTTTTGCGTCAATTATTCTATGTCGGCGGCGTCAACTTTTCTCATAATTTATGGCATCAAAATCGGCATGCCCAAAAACGATGCGGCTTTGCTTTATTCAGTTTTACTTTTTGGCACAGTTTTTTCAATTCCGATCGGCTATTTAACTGACGTCATCAATAAAAGGTTCATGATGATTTTTTCGGCGTTTTTAGCGTTAATTTGCGCAATTTTATTATTTTTAAACACCGATTATCGCAATATCTATTTTTTGCTTTTTCTGGCTTTTGGCTGCATGGTTGGCGTAAAATTGCCCGCTTTGGTCTTGATTAACGAAAAATATAAACCAACCCAAAGGCTTGCGGTCAACGCCGCCTTCGCAAAATTTAGCTTAATGGGAAACATTGTCGGAATTTTCACCACGGGCGCCATCATGAAAATCTTCGGCCCGAAAGGCTTGTGGCTTTCATTGATTTTAATTTTCCTATCTTTTATAATTTTTTGTAAATATAATTATTGGCGTAAATTTGCCAAAGGCGAGCTTGATTTTAAAAAGAATCTCAACGATTTGAAAATATTTTTTGGAAAGAAAAAAGCCTAGATTTTAGAAAAACTTGATTTCTTTGTGAAGCGTGAAGTTCGGCGATCTAAATTAGATCATCACTTTCACCAATATAACAACCGATAATATAATTTCAAAACAAAAAATGATAAAAAAACCGCTAAAAAAACTGATAAAATTATTTATTTCAACAAAGCCAAAAGTTGCCCATATCAGCTTAAATGGCGTGATTGGTGGCGGATCTCGTTTTGAAAAAGGACTCAATCTCGAAAATGTTTTTCCCTTACTTGAAACGGCGTTTGAGCTTGATGGCATTAAGGCGGTAGCGATTTCGGTTAATTCTCCGGGTGGCTCGCCTGTTCAATCTGAGCTTATTTATAATGCAATTCGCGAATTATCGGCTGAGAAAAAAATTCCGGTTTACACCTTCGCGCAAGATGTGGCGGCAAGCGGCGGATATTGGCTTTTGCTTAGTGGCGACGAAATTTATGCGCACAATTCTTCGATAATTGGCAGCATCGGCGTAATTTTCTCAAGCTTCGGATTTGTTGACGCCATCAAAAAACTCGGCGTCGAGCGTAGAATTTATACCGAAGGCAAAAATAAGGCAATTCTTGACCCATTTTTGCCCGAAGAAAGTGAAAATATCGAGATTTTGAAAAACGCACAACGCGACATTTTTGAAAGCTTCAAAGAGATCGTAATTTCACGACGCAAAAATAAATTGAGAAGCGAAAATGGTCAAGTTTTTTACCAAAATTTCGGCGATAATTGCACAAAAAACGAACAAAATCTGGACGGAAGCTTTCTCGATAACAAAATTTTCACTGGCGCTTTTTGGTCAGGAAAAACCGCACTCAAACTTGGTCTTATCGACGAAATTGCAGATTTGCGTGGCAAAATGAAGCAAAAATTTGGGCCAAAAATTAAAATTGTCAATATTGAAACGAAAAAAAGCTTCTTGAAATCACTTTTTTCATCAAAAAATGGTGATTTTGTGGCAAATTTAGTTAATGAAGTTGAAAATAAAGCGATTTTTGGGCGATTTGGGCTTTAGAAATTTAAATGCAAAAAATCACAAAATCCAGAATTCGCCGAAGTTTTTCGCAACAACTTTTGCTGTTTTAAATCCTTGCAATGCAATAAATTCATATTCTGCACATCTTCAATTTCCGCCAAAACTTCACAATTTCAATATGGTTATTAAAATATTAAATATCTCTAATAAAATTCATTAAGGGCTTGAAATAATAATTCGAAATGCTATCCTGTTTTCAATTAATAATCAAAAAGGAGACTGAGATGAGTTTTTTTAAATCTGACTTAAAATCAATTGATGCAAAAATTGCCAAGGCACTCGACAGCGAAATGGATCGCCAAAAATATCAGATCGAGTTAATCGCGTCTGAAAACATCGTAAGCCGCGCAGTTCTTGAGGCGCAAGGCTCGGTGTTGACAAATAAATATGCAGAAGGGTATCCAGCAAAGCGCTATTATGGCGGATGTGAATTTGCTGACGAAGTTGAAAGCCTTGCAATTGAGCGCATCTGCGAGATTTTTGGCGCAAAATTCGCCAATGTTCAACCGCACTCTGGCGCTTCGGCGAATTTGGCGGTATATTTAGCGTGTTTACAGCCTCACGACACAATTCTTGGAATGTCTTTGGCCGCGGGAGGACACTTGACTCACGGCGCACAGCGCACAATTTCGGGCATGTGGTTAAAATCGGTGCAATATGGAATTAGGCTTGAAGACGGCTTGATCGATTATGACCAAATGGAAAGTTTGGCGCGCGAACACAAGCCAAAAGTTATCATTGCAGGAATTTCATCTTATCCACGAATCGTTGACTGGAGCCGCTTCCGCAAAGTTGCTGATGAAGTTGGCGCGTTGTTGATGGTTGACATGGCTCACATCGCCGGACTTGTCGCCGCAGGAATTTATCCATCACCCGTTGGAATCGCTGACATTGTCACTTCAACAACTCACAAAACATTGCGCGGCCCACGTGGCGGCATCATTTTGACCAACAATGAAGAGCTTGCAAAGAAAATCAATTCTGCGGTTTTCCCCGGATTGCAGGGCGGCCCATTAATGCACGTTATCGCCGCGAAAGCTGTGGCTTTTGGCGAGGCACTTGAGCCATCTTTTAAAGAATATGCTAAACAAGTTGTGAAAAATGCGAAAGTTTTGGCACAAGTTTTAGTAAAACGCGGCCTAAAAATTACAACTGGCGGAACTGATTGCCACCTTATGGTTGTTGATCTAACGCCACTTGAAACTTTAACCGGAAAAGAAGCGGAAAAAGTTTTAGAGCGCGCCGGATTAACTTGTAACAAAAATGCAATTCCAAATGATCCAAGAAGCCCATTTGTGACTTCTGGACTTCGCTTCGGAACAAGCGCTGGAACAACTCGCGGCTTTAAAGAAGTCGAATTTGATTGGATCGGCAATAAAATTTGCGACATTCTTGAAGGCTTCGTAAAAAACGGCGAAGAAGGAAATCGCGCGCTTGAAGAAAAAGTGAAAAAAGAAGTTAAAGCGCTTTGCGAAAAATTCCCGATTTATTAAAATTTGCTCGCGGCAAAAACCCAAATTCTTACAAAAAGCGTCAATAATCGAGATTTTTTAGTTATTTTAACTGGGTTTTTGCCAAATTTTTAGAATTTCACGCAACTTTATCAAAAATTGAATTTTCTAAAAAACTCTATTTATTCTCTTTGCTTCTTCCAAAAAAGACAATTCTTGATTATTTGACCAATAACCAACTGATCAAATTATAAAACATAAATGATTAGCTATCGAAGAAAATGGCATAACTTCAGTTTCTAGTTGCTTTCTTGCGCAAAGCGGCTTATAATGTGATGAAACTAATATAATTTGGCGAAATTTTTGCCAAGTTCACAAGTAAAAATATGCAAAATCTTCCAAAGTTACAAATTAAAAATCAGCAAGAATTCAAGCTTATCGAGGGTCATCCGTGGATTTATTCAAATTGCATCGCCAATTTTGCCGAGCTGAAAACCCTTGAAAAAGGCAGCCTAGTCGAGGTTTGTTTGCCGAAAAAACCAGCTTTTGCGATCGCTTATTTTAACCCCAATCAATTGATTGCGGGGCGAATTTTAACTTATGACGCAAGTGAAATTATTGACGAAAAATTCTTCGAGAAACGCATTTTAACCGCAAAAATTTTGCGCGAGAAATTTTTTGACAAACCTTTTTATCGCTTGATTCACTCTGAAGCTGACGGCTTGGCCGGCCTTGTTATTGACCGTTTTGACGATATTTTATCTTGTCAAATTTCAACACTTGGAATGGAAAAATTGCAAGATTTTTTAATTTTGGCACTAAAAAAACTTTTCCCGAATTGCAAAATCATCTTCAAAAATGACTCTGAAAGTCGCAAATTTGAAGGACTTGAAGTTGAAATAAAAACAATTCATGGCGAAATTTCTGGGCAAAAAACCATCGAAGAAAATGGCGTAAAATTTAACATAAATATTGAGTCTGGGCAAAAAACCGGCTGGTATTATGATCAACGCAAAAACCGCGAATTCGTTGGCTCAATTTCTTCTGGCGCCGAAGTTTTGGACGCTTTTTGTTATCAAGGAAGCTTTGGTTTAAACGCACTGAAAAATGGCGCAAAATCGGTGACTTTTATCGATTCTTCACAAGAAGCCGTTGACCGCGCAAGATCTAACGTCGAGCTTAACGATTTAAACATTGCAAAATGTGAATTTGTTTGCGAAAAAGCTTTTGTCGCGCTAGAAAAAATGGCGAGCGCAAGTAAGCAATTCGACATTATAGTTCTTGATCCGCCGGCATTTGTAAAAACTAAAAAAGATTTACATTCTGGCTTGAAAGGTTATGAGAAATTAGTGCGCTTGGCATTGCCATTATTGAAGACAAACGGTATTTTATTTTTGGCTTCATGCTCACACAATGTAAGCTTAGATGATTTAACCGACGCCGCGAATAAAGCGACGCGCAAGTTTTTTGAAAACAAAAAAACCGCGAAATTAGTTCGCACTTTTGGCGCCGACATCGATCATCCGCTTCACCCAACGCTTAAAGAAAGTGAATATTTAAAATCGATTGCGTTTTTTATTTAGATAAATAAATTACAGAATTTATGAAAAAAGAAACTGTTCAAGCCGCCCTTGTCATAATCGGCGACGAAATTCTTTCGGGTCGAACCACCGACAAAAATCTCAATTTTTTGGCGACAAATTTATCGTCATTTGGCATAAATTTAAAGGAAGTTCGCGTTGTTCCTGATGTTGAGAGTGAAATTATCGACGCAATTAACACGGTGCGCAAAAAACATGATTATGTTTTTACATCTGGCGGAATCGGACCAACTCACGACGACATCACATCTGAAGCGGTTGCGAAGGCTTTTGGTGTTGAAATCGAACTTAACCAAGAAGCAGAACAAATCTTACACAAATATTATGGCGTTGAAATAAATGAAGCGCGCTTAAAAATGGCCAGAATTCCGCAAGGCGCGACTTTGCTTGATAACCCCGTTTCATCAGCGCCCGGATTTCGCATTGAGAATGTTTTTGTGATGGCTGGCGTTCCAAAAATTTTTCAGGGAATGTTTTTTGCGGCACAAAAAGAATTGGTCGGCGGCAAAAAAACTCTCGCTAAAGAAGTAAGAATTAATCTCGTTGAAAGCTTGATAGCTAAAGATTTTGAAGATTTGCAACAAATTTATCCAAACGTCGCAATGGGAAGTTATCCCTTTGAAGGCGGCACTTCGCTGGTTTTTCGCTCGATTGATTATGACGATATTGACTTGGCGATTGGCGAAATGAAAACCAGAATTTTTGCGATTAATAAAGATGCGATTTTAGATTAGAATTTTCTGGGGGAAAAATTATTTTATTTTGTTACGAAATGTTGGTTGAAGACTGTATTCGATTTTTTTCTTGTTGCAATTATCCCTATCTCTGTGTCATTCCCGCGTAGGCGGGAATCTAAAACCGTCCTCTTTCATGTCAAATTTAAGTCATTGAAAAGATTAGAATTTACATGAACATAAAGACAGGATTACAAATCCCGTCTTGCGTCGCGGTGGGCGTGAGGGAGATAACAAAAGCGCGGCGATAATAAAGTGAATGCAGTGAAACTTAGCGTGACAGCTGTCATAAAAAATCATATCTTTACCTAAAACCCCAAGAACTCAACCACCAAAATAAGAAATTTCGTCCCGCAAACCGGCTTCTTTAAAGCCTTTGAGGCGAAATTGACATGAATCACATTTTTTACAAGAAATAATTTTATCACCAGAAATTTGCGGATCATAACAGCTGTGAGTCTTAGAATAGTCAACGTTAAGCGCGATTCCTTTTTCGATAATTTCTTTTTTGCTCAATTTTAAAAGTGGCGCGTTAATCTTGAATCGACCTTTATTTTCATCGGCCGCCGCGGTCGCCAAATTGGCCAAATTCTCGAAAGCAGCGATAAATTCTTGGCGACAATCGGGATAATTGCTGTAATCAACAGCATTGGCGCCAATAAAAATGTCGAAGGCGCCTACAGTTTCAGCGTAGGCGAGCGCATATGACAAAAAAATTGTGTTTCGCGCCGGAACATAAGTCACGGGAATTTTTCCATCAATTTGACTTGCGGGCGAGCGGCTTAAGCCATCTTTTTCACCAACACTCTTTGGCACAGCAATATCTGAAGTGAGCGCCGATCCTCCAAAAATGCGCAGGTCAATTTTGGCAATTTTATGCTCGATTGCACCAAAATCGGCGGCGATTTTCTTGGCAACTTCAAGCTCGACTTTGTGGCGCTGGCCATAGTCGAAACTAAGCGCATAACATAAAAATCCTTGCTGTTTTGCAATCGCCAAAACAGTTGTTGAATCTAGTCCGCCAGAAAGTAAAATTATTGCTTTTTTCATATTTTTTGCGGCAATTTATGCCAAAATTTCGTTAATTTTTATAAAAATAGTATATTTGGTATTCTTTTCGGAACCCATGAGCCGCAGAGCACGGACGCGCCTCTACAAAATCAAACCTTCGCGAATCTTGTTTTAAAATCTCCACTCTTTTACTTCAAAAAACCAAAACTTGCTTCTTTGAAAAAACGTCATATTATAAATATGCGCGAAATTATATTGTTTTTGTTGAAAAAATATGCAAAAACCACCAAAATAATTCGAAAAAGTCCGAATTTAGCAATGATCAAAAATTACAATTTTGTAATAATATAACAAAAAACAAAAATTATGTCAATAATTTACTTGCCAGAATTTAACCAAAACCTTATAGAAATTGGGCC
>CAMCFD010000012.1 GCA_945874115.1 Rickettsia typhi
ATTTTATTTAAATTTAATGCGGGATTTTCTTCATCGAATTCAATTTCAAGCATTGTTCCGCCTCCAAAATCAAGAACCGCCAGAACTTTGCCAATTTTCTTTTTGTCGGAATTGATCACATCAAGTCCGATTAAATCAACTTGATAAAATTCGTCGTCAGGCAATTCTAAAAAGTCTTCGCGATTAGTAAACAGTTGAACTTTTCCCATTTTTTCCGCCGCATTTCTGTCGTCAATTCCCGCAAATTTCGCAATTAAAACTGCATCACCTTGTTTGCTAAATCCAATTGAAGCCTTGTTTTTATTGGTGATTTTTAACTTTAGAGAATTATTTTTTTCATCAAAAAGCGGATATTTTTCAATATCGCCCGCATTTTTGCAATAGCTCATAATTTTGACTTCGCCTTTAATTCCAAAGACTGAAATCACTTTTCCGATTAATATTTTTTTCATTATTTTTCCTCACTTTCGCGATATTTTTTCGCTAAATTATTTAATACCGAGTTAACAAAAGACAGTTTAGAATCGTCAAAGAAATAAGCGGCGATATCAACATATTCGTTAATTATGACTTTCGCATCAATATCTTTTGCAAGCTTTAATTCTAAGCTTCCAAAGCGCAAAATTTGTTTTATTACATCGTCATTTTGCTGTGATTTTCTTTGCAAAACTACAATTTCTTTGTCAAGCTCTTCAGCTTCGCTAATCATCGCGTTGATTAAATTATCAAGCAAAATTTCGTCAATTTTTTTGCGATAAGATTTTTCTTCATCTTCTTCAAAAAGAACATAATTATCGATCAAATTATTTTTAATCTCGTGAATTTCTTTCGTTTTCTCAAAAAAATCAAATTGATAGAAAATTTGCACCGCAACTAGGCGCGACAAGGTTCTTTTGCGGTTTTCCAGCTGTTTTTTATTGTTTTTTTCCATATATTGACTTAAATTGACTTTTTAAGCCTTTTAGTTTATAATATATAAAATATTTTATCAAATTTTTTTAAAAATGCCAAAAAGAACAGATATTAAATCAGTTTTGATTATCGGAGCAGGTCCAATCGTGATCGGGCAAGCTTGTGAGTTTGATTATTCGGGAACGCAAGCCTGCAAAGCCTTGAAAGAAGAGGGTTATCGCGTGATTTTGATAAACTCAAATCCGGCGACAATTATGACCGATCCAGAGCTTGCCGACCGCACATATATCGAGCCAATCGACGTTAATATTGTTGAAAAAATTATCGCAAAAGAGCGCCCAGACGCTGTTCTGCCAACTGTTGGCGGCCAAACGGCTTTAAATTGCGCTATCAATTTAGCTAAAAAAGGCGTTCTTAAAAAATATAATGTTGAGTTGATCGGCGCTTCAATCGAGGCAATTAACAAGGCTGAAGACCGCTCGCTCTTTCAAAAAGCGATGGAAAAAATTGGCCTTGAAACGCCAAGAAATGTTATTGTCAAAACTTTGGAAGACGCAATTAAGGCGCTTCCTGATATTGGTTTGCCTGCGATTATTCGTCCGTCATTCACTCTTGGTGGTGCTGGTGGTGGCGTTGCATACACTGAAAAAGAATTCAAGGAAATTGTTCAATATGGATTGTCAATGTCGCCAACAAACGAAGTGTTGATCGACGAGTCAATCATTGGCTGGAAAGAATATGAAATGGAAGTTGTCCGCGACAAAAATGACAATGCAATTATAATTTGTTCGATCGAAAACGTCGATCCGATGGGCGTTCACACGGGCGATTCTATTACTGTTGCGCCAGCTTTAACTTTGACCGACAAAGAATATCAGCGCATGCGCGACGCTTCAATCGCGGTTCTTCGCGAAATTGGCGTTGAAACGGGTGGCTCGAACGTGCAATTCGCGGTTAATCCAAAAGATGGACGCTTGGTCGTAATCGAGATGAACCCGCGCGTATCACGCTCTTCGGCGCTTGCGTCAAAAGCTACGGGCTTCCCGATTGCCAAAGTTGCGGCAAAATTAGCGGTTGGCTACACGCTTGACGAAATCAGAAATGACATTACGGGTGGCGCTACTCCCGCTTCGTTCGAGCCTACAATCGATTATGTCATTACCAAAATTCCGCGCTTCACTTTCGAGAAATTTAAAGGCAGCGACAGCGCGCTTTCAAGTTCGATGAAATCAGTGGGCGAGGCCATGGGAATAGGGCGTTGTTTCGCTGAAAGCTTACAAAAAGCTTTGCGCAGTTTAGAGCTTAAAATATCGGGATTAGACGATGTCGAAATCGCTTCTAAAGATAAAAAAGAACGCCAAGAAATTATTAAGAAAGAAATTAAAATTTCCGCTCCAAACCGCATTTTGCTTATTGCGCAAGCGATTCGCGAAGGAATTTCTCTTCCCGAGATTCACGAAATTACTTTTTACGATCCGTGGTTTTTAGATCAATTAAAAATGATAATTGATGCCGAAAGTGAAATTATAAAAAACGGCCTACCTCAAGATTATCAAGGGATGAACGATCTTAAAAAATTAGGATTTGCCGATAAAAGATTGGCGAAACTTTCGGGCCTTAGCGAAAAAGAAGTGAGAAATTTGCGTGAAAAAATCGGTGTAAAGCCCGTCTATCGACGCATAGATTCTTGCGCCGCAGAATTCGACGCTGTTACTCCATATATGTATTCTTGCTACGAAAATTAATTAGCGGATTGGATTTTTTTCAAAATAAGCCACCAAATTTTCAAAAGAAGCGATTTGAGAAATGTTTGGTGGCGATAAATCATCTTTATAAATTCTTTTCTGCGCAATTTGCGGCAATTTTTCTGTCAATGAATTTTCTATATTGAGAAAATAATCCTTTTCAAGATTAGACCCTTGCGCGATAAAATTCATTAGTTCAAAAAACTTTTTTTCTTGCTCAGGCAAGTTATCTGAATCATATCCATAAGGAATAAAATCGCGATCAACAGACAAACTTTTTTGTAAATAATGATTGTCCATAACGGCAAAATAACAAAAAGTGTGAACTAAAGAATCTATCCATTTTTGAAAATTAATTTCGTCATTTTCGCTTAAAATTTCCATAAAATCTTCCATCGAAATTTCATCTGGCAAGTTTTTTGAGGCGATATATAAAGCAAATTGCGTAACTTCTTCCAAATAAGACCGCGTTTCATCGAGCCTTAAAGCGGGGTTGAGGCTGTTTATTTGATCTAAAAGTGATTTTCTGGCTAAAGAAATTTTTGCTCCGACAAGCTTCATATCATTTGGGCTTGCTCCTAATGCAGAGCAGATATAAACATCCAAATCGGGATTTTCTTCCTCGTCATAAAGATTTATCGGCATCTTATCTGATTGAAAATATTTATAAGGGTGAGTTTTTTATCCAAATTAAGCGATGCGGTTTTTGCAATTTGACTTTTCACTTCAGAATCTATCGCAAAAATTTCCTCAATACTGAATTTATTTTTCAGATGTTGAAAAATTTCTTTTTCTTCGAATAAAAAATAGTCGATTTGTCCGCTATAATATTTAGCTAGCCTTAAAAAGAAAAAGTTAATTATTTTGCTAAAATTCTCAAAATTAAAATTTTTTTCGCCGATTTTTTTTAATAACTCGCCGTCAATTATTTTGTTTTTTAAAGAGTTAAGTAATGAGCTGTAAAGCCAGATTACGTCGTCTCCCTCGCTGATTGCTTTTGCGGGAGAGTTATCGCAAATTTCGGAAAGTATTTTTATTTTATCATCAGGAATTTTTGGTAAAAATTTAGGATGAGTGTCGTGTAAAACTTTTGTAAAATCTTCGAAATTTAAATCATTTATTTTGACAATTTGGCAGCGCGAACGAATCGTTGGCAATAATTTTGAAATCGAGTGAGAAATTAGAATCAAAAAATTATTATTGTGCGGTTCTTCTAAAATTTTTAACAAGGCGTTTGAGCTAGAGCGATTAAGCTCGTCGGCGCTGTCGATTATGATAAATTTATTTTTAGAAATGGCAGAAGTTTGATTCAAAAATTTCGAAATTTCGCGAATTTTTTCGACTGAAATTTCTTTTTTACCTTCTTCTTTTTCGATTAAAAATAAATCGGGATGATTTTCGTTTTTTGCACCCAAAATTTCAAACGCAAATTCTTTAGCGAAACTTGCTTTGCCAATACCACTTTTTCCATTCAGCAAAATTGCGTGATGAAGGCGGTTTTGCTGGTAGGAATCGATCAGTTTTGCTTTTATTTTATCAAATCCAATCAAGCTCATTTTGTTGATAATCTATTGTTCGCCACCGCCAAGTGAGTGGACATAAATCGCTAATTGACGAATTGTTTGTTCATCAAGGCGACCTTTCCAATAAGGCATAACGCCCGCGTGAGCATAATATATTGTATAAAATAAATCAGATTTATCATTGCCATAAAGCCAAATTTTGTCGGTTAAATTTGGTGCGCCGACTTTTTTGTCGCCTTTGGCGTTGAATCCGTGGCACGAAACGCAATTGGCTTTGAAAATTGCCTCACCTTTTTTATTGGCTGGCGATTTGCTCGAAAGTGATAAAACATGCTCTATGACTGCTTCAATTTCGTCTTTTTTCAAAATTCCATCAAGACCAAAAGATGGCATTTGTGAAAAGCGCGCTTTCTCGTGTCCTGAGCGGATTCCATAAAGTAAAGTTTGGTGAATGTCTTCGATTTTTCCGCCCCAAATCCAATCATCGTCATTTAAGTTGGGGAAACCCTTGCTGCCAGAGGCGCCAGTGCCATGACAAGCTGCGCAATTTTCTTTAAACGCGCTGCTTCCGCCTTGAAGTGCAAATTCCATCAATTCAGGCTGTTTCTTGATTTGCTCGAAGCTCGATTTTGAGAATTTCTCTAAATAAACATTTTTTCTTGCGAGAATTTCTTGTTGAGAATCGGCTAGTTGAGAGCGTCCAGACCAGTTTAGTGAACCCTTAGTGTTGCCTGATGGGGTGGGCCAAGTTGGATAAAATATCCAATAAACAAAAGCCCAAATAATGCAGACAATCCACACAACAAGCCACCAGCGCGGCGCTGGAATGTTATATTCTTGAATTCCGTCCCAATCGTGCCCCGTAGTTTTTGGCTTGCGATTTTCGTTTTTTTCTTTATTATTATCTTTGTCGACCATAGTTAATTTTTTAAATAATTAAAAATATGTCGAAATAATAACATTTTTAAAACTATTTTTCAAAGTAAAAAATAAGAATTAATGAAAATTTCACTAATTATCACAGTTTTTAATTCGGCCAAATATGTCGCCAGCGCAATAGATTCCTTCTTAGCGCAAGATTATTTAGACAAAGAATTGATAATTTTAGATGGAAAATCAACCGACAAAAGTCATGAAATTATTGCAAAATATGCCGAAAAATTCCCAAATATCAAATGGATCAAGGAAAATGATAGCGGAATTTCGCACGCCAGAAACATTGCGTTAAAGCAAATAAGTGGCGATTTAGTCGGTTTTCTTGGCGCTGACGACATTTTACATAAAGATTTTTTCACGAAAATGACTTATTACGCTAAAATAAATCCAAATTTTGACGTGATTTATTTTAATTCTTACACGATCGGATTAACAAATTCTTTCGACGCTTCAACGCAAATTTCAATCACTAAGAGAAACCTGATTAAGCACTGTCCGATTGCGTCTGGCGAGTCATTTTATTACAAAAAATCGGTTTTCGACAAGTTTAGTTTTAACGAAAATAATCGTTATTCTATGGATTATGAATTGAATATGGCGCTTGTTTCTTCGCGAAAAAATAACGGCGAAAAATATTATTTCTTTCCGGTTAATTTAGAAGCGGTTTTCAACGGAAGTTTTGGCGACAGCATTTCATCAGCGAGCTCTTTAAAACAAAGGATTGAAACGATTGTTGTGCAATTAAAATATGCGAAAAATTTTGGCGAAAAATTTTCAATAATTTATCGCAAGAAAAAAATGATTTTGAGAAATTTAAAACAATTTTTAGAAATAAAAAAGAAAATTGGTGTCCTTTAGTTTAACGATAATAAAAATAAAATGAATATTATTCTTGCCAAGCCTCGCGGATTCTGCGCCGGAGTGACTCGTGCTATTGAAACAGTCGAGCGCGCTATCGCGAAATTTGGACCGCCGATTTATGTGCGCCATGAAATTGTCCACAATAAATATGTCGTTGAGTCGCTGAAACAAAAGGGTGCAATTTTTGTTGATGAAGTTGATCAGATTCCAAAGGACGCCATCGTAATTTTCTCAGCGCACGGAGTTTCTGATCGCGTCGAAGAAGACGCTGTAAAGCGCGGCCTAGACGTGATTGATGCCACTTGTCCTCTAGTAAGTAAGGTTCATCGTGAGGCAAAAAAACACGAAGATGAGGGCTGTGAAATCATTCTAATTGGGCATCGTGGCCATCCGGAAGTTGAGGGCACAAGCGGCCGAGTTAAAAAAGAAGTTATTCTTGTGACCAATGAAGAAGACGCCAGAACCGTTAAAATTAACCATCCCGAGAAGCTCGCTTATGTTACGCAAACAACTTTAAGTGTTGACGATACTAAAAAAATCGTCGATGTTTTAGAAAAAAGATTCCCACAAATGCAGCAAGGACTTGCGACGAAAGACATTTGTTACGCTACGCAAAATCGTCAAGATGCGGTTCGTGATCTTGCGAAACAGGTCGATATTTTATTGGTAATCGGCGCGCAAAATAGCTCAAACTCAAATCGTTTGCGCGATTTGGGTGAAGAATGTGGCAAGCCATCTTATCTTATAAACGGTGCGCAAGACATCGACCAAGAATGGCTAAAAAACGTTAAGAATATTGGTTTAACGGCCGGCGCTTCTGCTCCTGAAGTTTTGGTGCAAGATGTAATTGAAAAAATAAAATCATCAACCAAAGAAGAAGTTTTAGTGAAAGATATGAACGGAATTATCGAAAATGTATTCTTTGCATTACCAAGAAAAGTGCGCAAATGAGAACTTATTGCTAAATAATTTCGCCACATATTTTTTTGAATAATATGTCATTTTCACAAAATTGATGAAATTATTTGGGTATGTGAAAGTTTCGGAAGCTGCAATTTTTGACTTAACTTAAGTCAGAGTAAAAAATATCTCTCCACTATAATTAGCCAATTTATACTTCATAATTTTGCTCTAAAATCTCAAATAAAAACCAGCTATATCACTGATATAACTGGTTTTATTTGAGATTCATCCTTAAAAATTATTTCGCCTAAAAGGCTAATTATTAATGGAAAATAATGTAAGCCGAGAATCGTGAAGAATTAATTATTGTCATTAGACTTAAAAATCTTGAAAATTGACTTCATAAATCCACCTTCCGAGCCTCTATTGTCTCTATAGTTGTTATTATATCTTTTTTTGTTATTATTGTTATTGTCTCTGCGGCGATTGTTATTGTTGTTATTATTGCCTCTAAATTTGCCACCTTTTCTTCTTGGATCAAACTTTCTGTCATCGCGATTATCTCTAGATTCCTCAATTTGTGGCTCTTCTTGCGATTCGCTTCCTGCCTCTAAATAACTTCTTTCAAGGCCTAAAAGATTGACTTTTCCGGTTACGACTTCCATTTCAAGCTCGCGTCTTTCTTCGCTTGAAAGGCTTTTGCGCTTTTTGATAGTGAATCCGGCGCTGCCAACATCGTCGCTTGGATGCAAGAAAATATGAATATTGTAATTAAGTTCAGTTGCGCTAATGTCGCGCCTCTTGAAGTTAAGCATGTATGCAATCGCTTCGTTTGAAGTATAAACATAAATCACGCCAGCCTGTTTGTCTGCGCAGGCATAACGAATTGCGCGAAGTATCGCAACCGCCAAAATTTCGACCGATCTGATATATCCTGTTCCGTTGCAATTGGTGCAGGGTTGTGTTATCGTTTCAAACAAGCTTGCACCAAGTCTTTGACGAGAAAGTTCAAGCAAGCCAAACACGCTGATGCGTCCAAGTTGAATGCGGGCGCGATCGTTTTGCAATTCATCGCGCAAAGTTCTTTCAACTTGACGGCGATGTTTTTGGTCATACATATCGATAAAATCAATCACGATCAAGCCAGCCAAATCACGCAATCTAAGCTGTTTCGCAATTTCTTTCGCAGCCTCTAAATTTGTTTGAAACGCAGTTTCTTCAACATTGGCTTCTTTAGTCGAGCGACCAGAGTTGACGTCGATTGCGACCAATGCTTCAGTGTGGTCAATAACAATTGATCCGCCAGATTTTAGCGCAATATTTTTCTCATAAAGTGCCGAAATTTGTTGCTCAACGCGATATTTGTTGAAAACTGGAACGCGCTCATCATGAAATTTAATGTTGTGATTTTGATAAGGCATCGTCAATTTGATAAAGCTTGTGACCTTATCAAAAGCGTCTTTGCCCTCAATCACAACTTCTGCAACATCTTCGTTATAAACGTCGCGCAAACATCTTTTTATCACGTCATCTTCGGCGTGAATAAAAGTTGGTGCAGTTGAGCTTTGCGAAGCTTCTTTAATGCTGTCCCACAGGCGATTTAAATATTCGCAATCGCGCTTGATTTCTTCGGGTTTTTTGCCAACACCAGCGGTTCTAATAATCATTGAGCGATCGCCACTAACGGCCAAATCGCTTAAAATTGCCTTCAAAATTTTGCGATCTCTAAAGTTTTCAACTTTGCGAGAAACTCCGCCTTTATTGGGAGTATTCGCCATCAACACGCAATATTTTCCAGCTAGTGAAATGTAGGTCGTCATTGACGCGCCTTTATTTCCGCGCTCTTCTTTGGTTGCCTGAATTAAAATAAGCTGTCCGGGCTTAATCACGTCGCCAATATTAAATCTTTTGTGGATAGAGTGAATATTATCTCTTTGGCTTTCGGTTTCATCCTCAACAGAATAAGAGCCAGTAGTGATTGCGCCTTCAGAATCATCTTGCTTTTCGCGGTTTGAATCGCGCGAATCGAAGCGTCGTCCTGAGCCTTCAGAATCGCGGTCACGGTCAGATCCGCGGTTGCGGTCAGAACGTTCACGTCCAGAATCGCGGTCGCGGCTCGAATCACGATCGCGAGTTTGAAAATTGCGCGCAGCCTCTAAACTTCTGTTCTCAGACTGAATTTCTGTGACTTCAGCAGAGGGCTCTGCGCCTTCACGACTTTCTTCCGCAGCTTCTTTTTGAGCATTGTCAGATGAAAAAGAATCGCGAAGCTTTTGTTTCTCAGCCTCGGGAAGTGTGTAATATTCGGGGTGAATGTCGGCGAAAGGCAAAAATCCGTGTCTTTCATTACCATAATCGACGAAAGCCGCTTGTAGCGAGGGCTCAACCCTAATTACTTTGGCTAAATAAATATTGCCTTTGATTTGTTTTACCGAAATTGCTTCGCGGTCAAAATCTTGCAGAATGCCGTTTTCAAGCACAACTACGCGTGTTTCTTCCTTGTGAGCAGAATCGATTATTATTGATTTGTTCATTGTCATTTTTTTCCTCTAAATTTTGTTTAGCAGGAAAAAATTTCTTTAAGTATCTAAAATAGACGCAATTTGCGCCATAAAGCCAGCCTCTAGATGTTTCATCAAATTTTTAGCATAGCTTTATTTATCTTAATTCAATTAAAATTAAAGAAAATCTTTTCCTTCTGTTAGTTTTGTAAATAATCTAAAAAACATCTAAAATGTGGTGAAATTTTGTCTCTACCAACTTTTTGTCCAGCAAAAATGCTAAGACACATGTGCAATTTAATTATGTAATTTTAAAGTAAATACTCTAAAATGAGTAAAATTTAATCTACTCCGAATTATAAAATAACATTTTTTATGAAAAGCGCAAGAAGATTTTTATATTATTATCTGAAATTAATTTCTAGAAATTACAAAAAAAGCTGAAAAATGTCAGATTAGCTAGAAATTATGACAAAATTTGCTTAAAATTGTCGCAAAATGTATAAAAATAGAACAAAAATCGCTAAAAAAACACGATTTCGGTCGATTTTTCTTGAAAAATTAGTTTTTTTGCGATAGACTTCCATCGAGCCATTTTTCATAACCCGAGAAAGCTTCGTTTATGTTTATCGTTAAAATTTGAGGAATTTCATATTCGTGATTAATCAGAATTTCTTTTTCGATTTTTTTATAAAGGTTTGCTTTAGTTTTTATTTCAACTAAAATCTCGTCTGAGTTGCTAATTTTTTTGTTCCAGAAATAAAAACTTTCGATTTTTGAAATCTGCACACAGGCGGCGAGTTTTTTTTCGATCAATATTTTTGCTAGTTTTCGTGCTTTTAGTTTTTTGCTAAAAGTTGTTCTGATAATTATAAACTGGCTTTTCATATAAATAAAAAATGATTAAAATTTTTGCCCATCGTGGCTATGTTATAAACGAAAATACGCAAAATTCAATAGAAAGTCTCAATGATTGTGTAAAAAATAATTTTGCCGGAGTTGAATTTGATGTGTGGTTTTTGAATGAAAAATTGCTGATTTCTCATGATAATCCATCGCAGGGAAATTTGAATTCTTTGCCAAAGTTTAGGGATTATTTTTCTCACGGTAATAAAATAAAATATTGGATCGATTTTAAAAATCTCGATGAAAAAAACGCCGAATCGGCCTTGAAATTAGCGAAAAAAGATCTCGAATCTTGCCAAATAAATTTGCGAAATGTTTATTTCGCGCCTTTTATTGAAAGGCTTAGTGATGCAATTTTGGTTTATGAGAAAATCAGAAATATTTTTGGTGGAAGTGCTCAAATTATGGCGGTGTGCGAAAAAATTCCTGCTGACAATTTGCAAAGATATTATCAAGATTTGAAGAAAAATGACATAAGATTTCTGTCGATTATGCATGAAAATATTAATGAAAATTTCGTAAAAATTTTCAGAGATATTGAGATTTTTGCATGGACCGTGAATGATTTAGAAAGGCTCAAAGAGCTCAACAAGTTTGAAATTAAAAATTGTACCAGCGATATTATTACGCCAAAAATGGCGGTTTAAAAATATATTTATGGAAGAAAAAACTCCTGATTATTTAGGTCATCGCAAAAGAGTAAAACAGAAATTTCTTGCATCACTTGGCAAAGAATTGCACGATTATGAATTGCTCGAGATCCTTTTGTTTAGTGCTTTTACACGACTTGACACTAAGCCATTAGCCAAAAAATTATTGGCTAAATTCGGCGATATTTCTGCCGTAATTAACGCTGACGTTGATTCACTTTGTGATGTTGACGGAGTTGGAGAATCGGCGGTTGTTGCGCTAAAAATTAACGCTGAAATTATTAATCGAGTTTTAAAAAGTGAAGCAAAGAAAAAACCAGTTTTGAACAATTGGCAAGGGGTTTTGAACTATGCAAAAAATTCTTTAGCAGATTTAAATTATGAAGTTTTTCGCGTATTATTTTTGGACAAAAATCATCGCCTAATCGAAGACGAATTATTGTCAATTGGCGAAAATGATTTTGTGCAAATAAGCATAAAAAATATCGTAAAAAAATCGCTAATTTTACATTGTTCTTCGATTATTTTAATGCATAATCATCCAACTTCCGACCTGCGCGCTTCTAGTGCTGATGTTAAAATTACTAATGAAATTTGCGCGACATTGAAGCCGCTTAACATAGAAGTTCTTGATCATTTAATAATTGGAAAAAGTGGCTATTTTTCTTTTAAAGAAAAGGGGATTTTATAGATGAGGGCAATTATTATTTCGGGCGCGACCGCAACAGGAAAATCATCTTTAGCTCTTGATTTTAGTGCTTTTAAAGACGTTGCCATAATAAACGCCGACGCGCTGCAAATTTATAAAGGCTTGCCGATTTTGTCAGCGCAACCAAGTTTAGAAGATAAAAAAATCGCGCCACATTTATTATATTCACATTTTGAATTTGACCAAAATGTTTCGGTGATGAACTGGTTAAAGCTAATAAAAACAACAGTTGACGAGGTTTTTGCGCAAAATAAAATTCCTCTAATTGTTGGTGGAAGTGGAATGTATATTTCAAAATTGCTTGATGGAATTTCTGAAATCGCCGAAATTTCTGACGAAAATAAAAGCGAAGCGCGCAATTTATATCAAGAAATCGGCAAAGAAAAATTCGTCGAAACTTTGCTTAAAATGGGCGAAAATGATTCGATAAAAAATCTCGACAAACAGCGATTAATAAGGCTTTATGAAGTTTTGAAACAAACAAAAAAAACATTATCAGCTTGGCAAGAACAGCCAAAAAAGTTTGTTCTTGATCCTAAAATTTTTACCCATATTAATCTTGAAATTGATCGCGAAAAATTATATAAAAATTGCAATTTACGTTTTGAGAAAATGCTTGAAAATGGCGCGATTGAAGAGGTGAGGGTGCTTATTTCACAAGGCGTGAAAGACGAAATGCAAATTTCAAAAACTCTAGGATTTTTTGAAATAAGAGATTTTTTGGAAGGAAAAATTTCGCATGCAAAAGCGCTTGAAATATCATCGCAAAAAACGCGAAATTATGCAAAAAGACAGTTGACTTGGTTTCGTCATCAGTTTAAAAATAAGGTTGTATTTAGTGACGCGAAGGCGGCTCTTGAGTTTTTGAAAAACTTCTAATGCAAAAAATAATTGCTTATGAAATTTAACGATATCGGAATTATCATCAGTCAAAAAAAATATAGCGAGAATTCTGCGATCGTGAAAGTTTTTTCTCAAAATCACGGAATCTATCGCGGCTTTGTCAGTGGCGCATTTTCAAGAAGAAATCAGACAATTTTTCAAATTGGCAACCTCATTTCTTTTGAGTGGAAAAGTCGCATCGAAGACAGTCTTGGAGGCTTTTATTATGTCGATTTAGAAAAATCTTTCGCGTCAAAAATAATGTTTGAAAGGCTAAAATTAAATTGCCTCACTTCACTTTTTTCAATTATAGATTCTTGTTTTTTAGAGCGCGAAGCTTATCCTGAGCTGTTTTTGAGAGTAATAGAATTTTTGCAAAAAATATCGAGTGAAGATTCACAAAAGTCAGATTTTTTGCAAGACTACATTAAAATCGAGCTAAAAATTCTCAAGACCCTTGGTTATGGAATTGATTTATCTTGCTGTGCGGTGACTGAGTCGGTCGAAAATCTCGCATATGTCTCGCCCAGGTCGGCCCGCGCAGTTTCTAGAGACGCGGCGATATCTTATGAAAATAAATTGTTAAAATTACCGCAATTTTTATTGCCTAAAGATTCGCAAGAAAATTTCTTGAGCGAAAATGAAAATCATATTTTTGATGGCCTAAAACTGAGCGGATATTTTTTAGAAAAGTTTGTATTTTCGCAAAATAATTCGCGACCAAAAAGTCGCAAATCAATTGAAGATGAAGCGATTAAAGCTTTTGCGATTTCGAATTAAAATTACGCATAAATAAGAAAAGGCCGCCAAAAAATACGGTCATAAAATAAATCACGATATAAAATCCTGAAGAATTATTTTCAAGCGGAAGGCCGCCAACATTCATTCCGAACAGGCTTGCGATGAATCCGAGTGGAAGAAAAATTGAAGCAACCAAAGAAACTTTAAACATCGATTTATTGAGTCGATCAGTGATAGAGTTCGAGGTTTCTTGGTGAATAATTTGAGAGCGTTCTTTTGCTTCGTCAAGCTCTTCGATTAAATGACAAATTTGATCATAATTCTCTTGAAAATGTCTAATAGCCCACTCATCAATCCAGTGATATTCGTTGGTTTTAAGGTGTGAAAATACATCTTTTTGTGGCAACATATAGCGCTTGAAAACCGCAGATTGCTTGCGAATTAAAGTTAAAGCTTCGCGCAATTTTGAGTCAATTCTATTCTCGCAAACTCTTTCTTCAATTGTGTCTAATTTGCTGTTAAGTTCACTGATTATAGGTGTTGAAGATGATAAAATCTCATAAACCAAATTATATAAAAACTCACCGGAATTTCTTATTTTTTTGCCAGCTTCTATGTGCTCCATTAAATCGAAAATAGGAGTAAAATTGCGCTTCTGAACCGAAACAACTCGATGTTCGTCAATCCATAAGCGCACAGAAACCATATCTTCAATTTCTGAGTTGTGATTTAAATTTACGCCGCGCAAAATTATTAACATCCCTTTCTCGAATTCCATAATTCGAGGGCGAGTTTCGTCAGCAAAAAGAGCGTCAATAATTAAGTGATCAAGATAAGAAACTTTTTCCTCAAGCCATTTCTTGGCGGTTTCGCTGTTTCCGTTAAGGTGAACCCAAGAAAGACTCGGGGTTTTTAATTCTCGCGCAACTTCCCAGGGATTGAGCTTATAGCCCTTTCCTTGCGAATCAAAGGAAAAGCTTGAAATGATAGTATCGTTATTTTCTTTAGCAATCGCTTTCATTTTCATCTTTATCCTTTTTATTTTGCGTCAGATTTTTTTAGCGACAAAATAATTTTTCCGATCTTGCTTTTTCCAATTTTCATTGAAGAAATTACGATCGCAGAATTTTCATCAACTAAATATAAATTTTCTTCAAACTCAACTTTTTCTCTTTTGTCTTTGTGTGGATAAATTAAAGTGTAAGATACTTCAGAGGCGTTGCCGGCTTGTCTTCCAACTGCAGGAGAGATAAAATCGTGGCCAATTGCAGTATAGCTTTCGGCGTCTTCAACTGTTATCAGCCAAGTTCTGACGTCTCTTTTTCCGCCATTAAAGTTGAAGGTATATTTAATCGTTCCGCGGTTTTCTTCCCAGTCGCCAACAACTTTTGTGACAAATCCGTCAATAATTTTACCGTTTTCGTCTTGAACGATTGCAAAGCCGTCAAGGTTTCCACTTAAAAACTTTTTTACATTATATTTTGGTGCCTTTTCAAGATAAACAAGTGGCTTTTTAACTTCATTGTCAGATTTAGATTTTATCGCATCCTTAATTGCTGCGCAAGAAGAAACCGTGATTGCAAGAATTAATAAGGTCGAAATTTTAGATAATGTTTTCATATTTTTAATTTAATTTACGTTCACTTAGAAATCTAATTACATTAAAAAATAATGTCAAGGATCATGCAAGAATTTGTCAAATTCAAAATGCAAATTAAAGAAATAAATTTTACCGCAGTTGTTAATTTTTTCATATTTTTAGTTACGTTTTTTTGATATTATATTTAAAATTTCCACTGATAAAGTAAAGAACAGCGAGAAATATAAATATGTTTTAGAAATGTGAATGTGGAATCCATCCGCAAGTAATATTATTCCGACCATGAAAATCAAGGCTAGCGCGATGATTTTTAACGAAGGATAAAGTGTTAAAAATTTACTGATCGATTCAGAAGCGGCAAGCATTATAATCATCGAAATCACGATCGCACCAATAATTATAGGAATATTATTTGTCATCGCAACAGCAGTAATCACTGAATCGAAAGAAAATACGAAGTCAACAAGGGTAATTTGAATAATTGCCGCAACCATTGTTGCTTTTTTTGCACCAGAACCTTTATTTTTATGATCTGGCAAATGTTTCGAGAAAACATCTTGTATAATTTCCATTCCACTTTTTACAATTAAAAATAAACCGCCTGCAATTAACAAGAAATTTTGGTAAGAAAAATTTATGCCTGCAAATGAAAATAAAGGCTCGGTCAATGACATGATCCACGACAAAGTCATTAACATGAAAATTCTAATAATCAACGCAAGAGACAAGCCAAAAATTCGCGCTTTATTGCGCTTTTCTTTCGGCAATTTATGCGTTACGAGTGAAATAAAAATAAGGTTATCAATACCCAAAACTATTTCGAGCAAAGTAAGAGTGACAAAGCTTAAAACAAGTTCATAGCCAATAAATTCCATATAAATTATTTAATTATTTAATAATATTTCGCCGTTTTTTAGAATTGCAAATATTTCTTTTTGTGCAAAAAATTTAAAATTTCTTGAATATTTAAGCCAAGAACAGAATAATAATCACCTTTTATTTTTGCAAACAAATGTTTTCCAAGCGATTCATATTTATAACTTCCGGCGCTTCCCCAAGGCCTGTCAGAATTGACATAGGACCATATTTCATCATCAGAAATTTTTCTTAATTTTAATTCGACTTTGGTGAATTTTTCAAAAATAATCTTGCCATTTTTTGAAATTGTGAGCGCATTATTTTGAAAATGAGTTTTTCCGCTCATTAATTTTAGTTGTAAAAAAGCTTCAGTGGCGTCTTTTGACTTGTCGATTTTTTTGCCGTCAATCTCGCATATTTGATCGGATCCTATCACTAAGGCGTCGCGAAATTTTTGCGAAATCGATAAAGATTTTCCGCGTGCAAGAAGAATCGCTAAGTCTTTTATCGACAAATCTTGATTTTGTGATTTTGCAATTTCTTCGTCGAAATCTGGCGCAATTGCTTGAAAATCAAGGCCGACTTCTTCTATAATTTTTTTTCTTATAGGTGAGGTTGAAGCGAGTATTATTTTTATATTTTGCTTTATCGGATCCATTTTGTTGTTTTTATGCGCGAAATGACGTAAAATATTGAATTACGTCGATTTTCGATATTTTGCCAAAAAACTAAAGCGAAATCATTTTGAAAAATTTATTTTCGATACTGCTATTTTCTTTGAATAATCCGGTGAGTTTTTTTGTAACCGTAGTCGTGCCAACTTTATAAACGCCGCGAGACGTCATGCATTGGTGTTCGGCTTCAATTAAAACGGCGACACCAAGTGGATTCAAAGTCTCAACAAGCATGTCGGCAATTTGAGACGTCATAGTTTCTTGAGTTTGCAGCCTTTTTGCAAAAATATCAAGCAAGCGCGCTATTTTACTGATTCCAACTACTTTTTTGTTGGGAATGTAGGCGATGTGAGCAACGCCGATAAAAGGCACCATGTGATGTTCGCAGTGAGACTCGAAACGCATAGCTTTAAGTAACACAATATCATCATAATCAGCGACTTCTTCGAATGTTTTGCTTAAAACTTCGTGAGGATTTTCTTCATATCCACAGAAAAACTCTTTATAGGCCTCAGCCACGCGTTTTGGCGTGTCAATTAAGCCTTCGCGCTCTGGATTATCTCCCGCCCAAGCAATTAGTGTTCTAACTGCATCTTCAGCTTGTTTTTGACTAGGTTTCAAAGCTCTATTCTTGGTCATTAAAATAAAAATTAAGTTTAAAAATTATAACAAAATCATTGGCTTAGACCCGCGAGCCAAGCTGGATAAACCCCAAACGTGAAAAACATTATCCGAGTAATTATATAAACTATTTTTAAAAATTCAAGTTGTAAATTAAAATAATTGACTTATAATAGAAACCTTCGATTTTGTTCTTTGTTCGAAGAATTTTTAATTATTAACGTCATCACACAAATAAATTAATATGAAAAACAAATTTTATAACTATTTTAGTGCTATTATTTTAGTTTTCGCTCTTGGTGTCGCAGAAGCTTCTGCAGTTGAAAATATCGCCATTATTGATATCGAAAAAATTTCGCAACAAGCAAAAGTCGTTAAAGACGTTGCCGGTAAAGTTAGCAAGAAAAGAGACCAGTTCCAAAAAGAAATAACTTCACAAGAAGAAAAATTGGAAGCTGAAAGAAAGAAAATCGAAGCTAAAAAAAGCATTCTTTCTGAAGAGGCTCTAGACAAACAACAAAAAGATTTCTTTAAAAAAGTTGAAGAATTGAAAAAATTTGCTGAAAAGCGTGACGCAAGCTTGAAAAAAGCTTACTCAGAAGCAATCAAGACAGTTAATGAAGAAGTTGGTGTAATTGTTTCTGAAATTGCTAAAGAAAAAGGTTTGTCCCTAGTCATTCCTGCTTCGCAAGTTGTTTTTTCGGTTGATAATCTTGACATAACTGCTGAAGTTATCAAAAGACTCGACAAAAAAGTTTCTAAAGCAAGCGTTAAATTTGAATAGAATTTTTCGTTTTATTTTCTTGGCCAATTTGTTTAAAATGGCCAAGAAATATCAACCACTCGCGTTTAATCACTTTTAAAAAATTGATTGCTAACTTAAGTTATTGTTGATTTTTTATAAAATTTTCCTTTATTTTTAAAAAATAGAGTATATAATTGGTAAGGTTTTTTTAATGGGTCTGTAGCTCAGTTGGTTAGAGTGCGCGCCTGATAAGTGCGAGGTCGGTGGTTCAAGTCCACCCAGACCCACCATTTTAAAAACTTCTACATCTAAAATTTACATCCAAGTCTGTTTTTATAAACAACATATAAAATCTCCGAATCTTTATATGTTCAAATTTAATAGTTTATAATTTACAATTAAAATTCCTAAAAGTGCTTACGACAAATCAAATTCGCGCAAAATTTCTAGATTATTTTGCAAAAAACGATCACAAAATTATTTCTTCAAGTTCTCTAATTCCGCATAACGATCCGACTTTGATGTTTGCAAATGCTGGAATGAATCAGTTCAAAAACTATTTTACTGGCGTTGAGGTGCCAACTTTCAAGCGCGCGGCAACATCGCAAAAATGTGTGCGCGCTGGCGGAAAACATAACGACCTTGATAATGTAGGCTTCACAGCGCGCCACCACACATTTTTCGAGATGCTTGGCAATTTTTCTTTTGGCGATTATTTTAAAGAAGAGGCAATTTTTTATGCGTGGGAATTTTTAACTAAAGAGCTTGAAATCAAGAAAGACAAGCTTTTGGTCACTGTTTATCATAACGACGATGAGGCGGCAAATCACTGGAAAAAAATCGCTGGCTTAAAAGATGATAAGATTATTCGCATCGCAACCGACGATAATTTTTGGTCGATGGGCGATGTTGGTCCTTGCGGTCCATGCTCTGAAATATTTTACGATCACGGCGAGAAAATTTTTGGCGGCCCTCCCGGATCAAAAGACCAAGACGGTGACCGTTTCACCGAAATCTGGAATTTAGTTTTCATGCAATTCGAAAAAACCAAAGATGGAAAAATGACGCCACTTCCAAAGCCGTGTATTGATACGGGAATGGGTCTTGAGCGTGTCACTTCAGTAATGCAGGGCGTTTGTGACAATTATCAAACCGATATTTTTGTTAATTTAATCGACAAAATTCAAAAAATCGCCAAGGTTTAGTTTTTTCGCAAGTCTTTTTAGGTCGTGAAATTTCTAACGTTTTTGGCGCGATTTAATATTCCAATTGTCGTTGCGCTAGAATCTAATCGTCGCGGCAATGCCATTTCCCCTAATAATTACCATTTACACTCTAAAATCTCAAATAAAAATCACCCACATCACCTGATATGACTTAAAATTTATCCTCAAATTATTCACTCGATCAAGCTAGCAAATTCGCGTCAATTCCTCAATTTTATCAATTGACTCTTTTTTTATTTTTCTTTAAAGTTATGCGAATATTTTCAATTTATAAAAAAATAAAATGCAGCAAAAAGAAATATACACCGCAATTGGCCTAATGAGCGGAACTTCAATGGACGGAGTTGATTTAGCGTTAATCGAAAGCGACGGAAAATCGATTATAAAAAATAAAAAATTCGCATACATTCCCTATGATGAAAATTTCAAAAGACATCTTGAGTCGATAATTTATAACCGACCGACTCTTGAAGAAATAAAAACCGTAGAGCGCGAATTTACTTTGCTTAACGCCAAAATCGTTAATGATTTTTTGGCGCAAAATAAAATCGATCACAAAACGGTTGATCTGATCGCGTTTCATGGACATACAATTTTCCACAACGCGACCAAAAAATTAACTTGGCAAATTGGCGATTGTGATTTAATGATTGCGAAAACCAAAATAAAAACCATCTCGAATTTTCGTACTTTCGACATCGCTTTTGGTGGACAAGGCGCGCCGCTTGTTCCGATTTATCATTTTCATATGATGAGTGATCAAGCCAAGCCAGCATTGGTTTTAAACATTGGCGGAATAAGCAACATAACTTATATTCCAGGTGATTTAGAAAGTGATATGGAAGCTTTCGATGTTTGCTTCGGCAATGCGCCGTTTGATGACTTGGTTAAGAGTAAAACCGGTCGAGATTATGATCAAGATGGCGAATTATCAAGAAAAGGCCATGTCGATTTTCTTTTAGCTGATCGCATTTTGCAAAATGAAATTTTCCATAAAAAGCCGCCAAAATCTTTTGATCGCGATGATTTTTGTGAATTATTATCGCCAATTAACAATTTGAAAATCGAAGATGCGCTCGCGACCTTTGCTTATATGCACGCGAAGGCGCTTCAAATTAATATCGAATTATTGTCGCAATCAAGTCTTGCGCCAAAAAATATTTTCGTTTGTGGCGGTGGCCGAAAAAATATGGCGCTTATGAATGAAATGAAAAAATGGCTGAAAAATATTGAAGTCAGAACTGTTGATGAAATTGGTTTTAATGGTGATTCTATTGAAGCGGAAGCATTCGCGTTTCTTGCGATAAGAATTTCGCGAGGTTTACCAATTAGTTTTCAAAAAACGACAGGGATTTCACCGGAAATTGATTACGATCGGGTTTTTTCTCGATAATATTTTTCTTTTTGCGTCTTCTTCTGCGGTCGCGTTTAACTTTTCTGATTTTGCCAACGTCGGCGAAAAGACGGCCTTTGATGTGGTTGTCGATGATTGATTCGAACTCGTTCATTTTGTCTTTGAAAAAATGATCGCCACCGCTGATAACTTTATAAACAATTTCAGCATCTTCACGCGCACTAAGCTTTTCAACAAGCTGAGCGGTGTCAGCTTCTTTCGAAATTTCATCAATTTCGCCTTGAACAATCAAAGCGTTTGAGCTGCATGGGACGATAAAATTGAAGTCATATTTGCTAACAGGTGGTCCGACTAAAATATAATTTTCGATTTCGGGGCGTCTCATTAAAAGTTGAAGCGCGATCCATGAGCCGAAAGAAAAGCCGGCAACCCAAAATTCGCTCGATTCCATATTTTGATCGTGAAGCCAATTCATTACAGCTGTCGCATCAAGAAGCTCTCCAGCGCCATTGTCGAATTTTCCTTGAGATTTTCCAACGCCGCGAAAATTAACGCGCAAAACTGAAAAACCGTTATCAACGAAGTTTTTGTAAAGGCTGTAAGTGATTTTGTTATTCATCGTGCCACCGTGAAGTGGGTGAGGGTGAAGAACTAAAGCGACAGGCGCTTTGGGATCTGGATTTTGATGATAGCGACCCTCAATTCTTCCGACGGGTCCGCTTATGATTACTTCAGGCATTGCTCGATTGGTTTAGGTTAGCTCTTCCCATTGTAAAGGCTTTCCAGAGCTGTCAGAAATTAGAACTGCAGCGCTTGAACCAGCATATTTCGCAGCCATGTATTTTCCATGTCCCGCGTTTACACCGTGATAAAGCACAGGCTCGATGTCTTTACCATTATATTTTTTCTTCTCAACAGCTTTTCTGTTTTTCGGGTTATTCTTAGTTCCCATAGTATTTAAATAAATTTAGATTTTTATAAACGTTTATAAAATTGCCGCACAAACTTTAAAATTATTGTGGCAAAAAATAATCATTTTGGTTATAATAACATCATTTTTTAGAAAAATCAAGTTTTTTTTCCAAAATCAGTAATTATTACAAAAATATGCAAAAGTTTACTCGGCTTAAAGATTGCGTTGTTACAAATAAAAACGTTATTGTGCGCGTTGACATCAATGTTCCCATGGCGGGAGGCGTTATTGAAGATGATACTCGAATTAAGGCGGTGATTCCGACTTTGCAATATTTGGCGGCGCAAAAAGCTAAAGTTATCGTAATTTCTCATTTTGGACGTCCAGAAGGAAAATTTGAGCCGACAATGTCACTAAAACCCTTGTGTGGGCGCATCTCAGAGCTTCTTGGTGATAAAATAAAATTGCATTTTATCGATGATTGCATTGGCGAAAAAGTGGCTAAAGCCGTTGAAAACACTGGATATGGCGAGATTATTTTGCTTGAGAATCTGCGTTTTTATAAGGCTGAAACCAAAAATGATCCCGAATTCTCGCGCCAATTGGCTTCGCTTGGCAATTTATATGTGAATGACGCATTTTCTTGTTCGCATCGCGCTCATGCTTCAATTGTTGGGATTCCGGCGATTTTAAAGCCTTGCGCGGGGTTCTTGCTTGAAAGAGAACTTGATAATTTGACGAATTTGCTTGAAAATGCTGCAACGCCAATGATGGCTGCTGTTGGCGGCGCAAAAGTATCAACAAAATTTGATTTATTGAATTCATTGGTAGAAAAGGCTCAAAGCATTGTGGTTGGCGGCGGCATGGCGAATAGTTTTCTTTATGCGATTGGTAAAAATGTCGGAAAATCGTTGTGCGAGAAGGATTTGAAAGAATCTGTTTTGAAGCTTATGGAAAAAGCTAAGTCTCACGGATGTAATATAATCCTGCCTATAGACGTGATTGTTACGAAAAAATTCGAGGAAAATGCTGAGTGTCGCGAAACTTTAATTGACGATGTTAAAGATGATGAAATCATCGCCGATATTGGTTCGGCCTCGGTTTGCTATTTGCAAGAAAAGTTAAAAACACACAAAACTTTATTGTGGAATGGTCCGCTTGGAGCCTTTGAAATTAAGCCTTTCAACGTCGGCACTGAAAATTTTGCAAGAGTCGCGGCTTTGTTGACTAGTCAAGGAAAGTTATTGTCAATTGCTGGTGGAGGTGATGTGGTTTCTGCGCTTAATGGCTCTGGTTTGGCACATGAATTTACTTATATTTCAACCGCAGGTGGCGCGTTTTTAGAGTGGCTTGAAGGCAAAGATTTGCCAGGGATTAAAGCATTAAAAAAATAGGTTTTTTGCATTGGCTTTAGCCATAAAACGCGAAAGCGTTTTAAGCAAAAAACGGGCGAAGGCTATGCCTCTCGCCCAGTCGCGAGCAAGCTAGGATTTTTTCGCAGAAAAAAGCCGCAGCTGCGAAGCGTTGAAGATGAGTTAAAGGCGAAAAAAGCGACAAAGCGCGCCATGTTGACGAATTAATTTTTTAGGGATTTTTTATATTCATCTTCATCGAACCCAGCCAGTGCGATGTTTCCATCAATCACTATTGGCCTCTTGATAAGCGAAGTATTGGCAATCATCAAATCAATCGCATTTTTCTCATTTTGCGCCGATTTTTGTTGCGTTTCATCAAGTTTTTTCCAGCTTGTGCCTTTTTTATTTAAAACTTTTTCAAGAGTGAATTTTTTGATAAAATCTCGCAGCAATTCTTCGTTTGCGCCGAGTTTTTTATAATCGTGAAAATCGTAATTGATTTTGTTTTCGCTCAGAAAATCGAGAGCTTTTTTGACCGAGTCGCAGTTTTTTATTCCGTAGATTTTTAGCATTTTTTAAAAATTTGGCGCACTCGGCGGGATTTGAACCCACAACCTTCGCCTTCGGAGGGCGATGCTCTATCCAGTTGAGCTACGAGTGCGAATGGCAAAACTTTAAAACCTTCCGTGTTAGCGCGGCGTCGCTTTTCTCGCCAGAGGCTCGAAGACGACTTGCGCCGGAGAAAAATCGCAGATTTTTCTCGTTATTCGTTTAAAACGCATGCGTTTTATTGCGCTTCAGCGCAAGCACTCATAACCCAAGTTGAGCTACGAGTGCAGATGGTAAAACCTTCCGTGTTAGCGCGGCGTCGCTTTTCTCGCCTTTGGCTCGAAGACGACTTGCGCCGGAGAAAAATCACAGATTTTTCTCGTTATTCGTTTAAAACGCATGCGTTTTATTGCGCTTCAGCGCAAGCACTCATAACCCAAGGTTGAAAAATCATATAAAATTTTAATTAAAATGCAATTTATAATTTTTGAGAATTCTGGTGACGAGCAAGACTGATCAATTTTTATTTTCGCGCGGCGAGAAAACTTTATCCTCAAGGTAAAAGTGGATTTCTGACCGCTTGGGACAAAGAAATGATAAGGGCAGAGCCCATACCAAATAAAATATTTACCCCCTCAATTTTTCATCGTCTTTTTGGTAAAAATTTGCTCGAAGAATAACAATATATCGCTTGATAAATCTGATATTTTTCGTCATAATTTCACCTCAAAAATGCTTTGTGAAATTAGCGGAGATTAAAATGGTGGCAAAAAAAATAGAGTTATAAGTCGGCGATGAAGGCGCGAAAGAAACCCAAGTATAATTTGCTATTAATTGACTTTATGACAAAGTTGACCAGTTTAAGTGGTTGATTTTGTGACATTGACGCGAGTTTTTGATAAATGATCAGATGAAAAAACGTTTTTCATGACTCTAAAACTGTCTTATTTTAAAGCAAAAGTCGTTAAAAAACACTATTTCTATTGATTTTATAAAAAAAAGCTTGCTAGATATTGAAAAATGGTGTATAATCAAGATTATATAAATTTTTTTAAAAGCCTTGATTGTTAAGAAAACTCTTAACTTTTTTAAGGAGTTGTTTTTTTGAAGTTGAGTGAATTTTGATTTGATTTTGTAGCGATTTAAAACATTGAGGTTTTGGGGTTTAAATTTTTTAATGAGGTTTTATGG
>CAMCFD010000013.1 GCA_945874115.1 Rickettsia typhi
AAAGTTGACGACGAGGCAATTTTGCACATCATCAGATGCTACACTTTTGAAGCCGGAGTGCGTAATTTAAACCGCGAAATCGATAAATTGGCGCGAAAAATTACCAAAGAAATTATGACCACGAAAGTCAAAAAAGTTCATGTCACCAAAAGCAATGTCGTCGATTATTTGGGTGTCGAAAAATTCCGCTATGGAATCGCCAAAGAAGACAACATGGTTGGTGTTGCGACCGGTTTAGCATATACAGAATATGGTGGCGATTTGCTTGATATTGAGGCGCTAAAATTTGATGGCGGCGGCAAAGTTCAAATCACCGGAAAACTCGGTGATGTTATGAAAGAGTCAGCTCAGGCGGCTCTAAGCTACATCAGGTCAATTTCGGATGAATTAAAAATTGATCCCAAGAAATTCCATAAATATGATTTTCATATTCATGTTCCTGAAGGCGCCACGCCAAAAGACGGGCCGTCTGCGGGCGTTGCGCTTTGTGTCACTTTGGCTTCCGTTCTTACCAACAAGGCGATTCGAAAAGATATCGCCATGACGGGAGAAATCACTCTATCGGGTCGAGTCCTTGAAATTGGCGGCTTAAAAGAGAAATTATTGGCAGCACTTCGAGGAAAAATCAAGAAAGTTTTGATTCCAAAGCAAAATGAAAAAGACCTGTCAGAAATGCCAAAAGAAGTTCTTGATCAGATTGAAATTAAAGCGATTTCAAATGTAAAAGAGGCTTTGAAAGAATGTTTAATTGACTCTAAAGAATCTTCGACAAAAAAGAAGCTTAGAAAATAGAGTCTTGAAAAATCAATTAATGTCTATATAATAACGTTTCCCATTAATTGTTAACTATTTATGTTTCATAATTTTGACCTAAAATCCCAAAATTATTTTGCCTAAAAGGCCAATTATTATTGGAAAACAGCATAATGTCTTCGGCGCGATTGAAAGCGGGGTTTTTTATGATAAATATCAGTTGAAAACCCATGTCAAAAAAGGCTTAGCGCATTTTATTTTAATTTTTTAACCAGATTTCACAATGCAAGATAACAAAAATATACTTTTGGCGACCATGCTTTCTATGGTCATTTTACTTAGCTGGACTTGGCTTTATGAAAAGCCGCGCCTTGAGAAAAAAGAAGCGCAAAGAAAAGTTTTGTTGCAAAAGCAAGCTGCGCAAAAGTCTGCAAATAATATCGCCACTAATTCGACAAATAATTTAGCAAAAGAACAGGCGAATTTCAAAGACGTGAAATCTCCGGCGCCACAAGGCGCGGTCGTTACTCTAAAAAATCGCCAACAAATTTTGAATGAAAATAAAAATTTGCGCATCGCAATTCAAAGTGACGAATTGCACGGCTCAATCTTTCTTGAAGGTGCGCGTTTCGATGATTTAACGCTTGCGAAATATTTCAAAGAAAATGACAAAAAAGAAGAAGTTGTTTTGTTTGCGCCAAGTCAAAGCAAAGAAAGATATTTCGCCGATTTCGGTTGGATTTCATCTGACTCAACTCTAGATTTACCTACTCCTGAAACGGTTTGGAAGGCAAGCTCGCAAAAATTGACGCCGCAAAATCCGGTCAATTTAACTTGGAAAAATAAGCAAAATATTGAATTTATTATCGAAGTTTCGATGGATGAAAATTTTATGTTTTTCATCACGCAAAAAGTTAAAAACAAATCTGGTCGCGACATAAATATTTCTAACTATGGACGCATCAATCGCGCTATACAAAATTTAGGTAAGCCAAATTATATTTTGCATGAAGGATTTTTAGGTGTTTTCAACGACATTTTGCAAGAATATACTTATAAAGATTCGGTTGAAGATGGTGATCAAAAATTTGATTCAAGTGGTTCGACCTGGCTTGGAATCACTGATAAATATTGGCTTAGCGCTTTAATTGCTGATAAAAATTTTGATTATAAATCAGAGTTTTCTTATAAATCAAGCAACCAAACTAATGTTTTTAATTCAGAATTTGTCAGTCAAGAATTTAAAATCGACAAAAATTCTGAAATTATTTTTGAACATAAATTATTCGCCGGAGCCAAGAAAGTCAAGGTTCTTGACCAATATTCAAAAGAATATAATATTAAGCTTTTTGATCGCGCCATCGATTTTGGTTGGTTTTATTTTTTAACAAAACCATTTTTCTTCGCGATTGATTTTCTATATAAATTCTTGGGAAATTTCGGTTTGGCAATTTTGGCGATGACGGTTTTGATCAAGGCTGCGCTGTTTCCGATGGCAAATAAATCTTATAAAGCGATTGCGAAAATGAAGAAATTTCAGCCGAAAATTATGGAAATTCGCGAAAAATTTAAAGATGACAGAATTGCGATGAATCGCGAAATGATGGAAATGTATAAGCGCGAGAAGGTTAATCCGGCTTCGGGCTGTCTTCCGATTTTGTTGCAAATTCCGATTTTCTTCGCGCTTTATAAAGTGATTTTTGTGACGCTAGACATGCGCCACGCGCCATTCTATGGCTGGATTAAAGATTTGTCGGTTCCTGATCCAACCTCAATTTTTAACCTTTTCGGATTATTGCCATTTGAAGTTGGTGGAATTCTTATGATTGGAATTTGGCCGATTTTAATGGGAATCACGATGGTATTGCAACAAAAATTAAGCCCGCCAGTGGCTGATCCGACGCAAGCCAAGATCATGAAATATATGCCATATGTTCTGACATTCGTGCTTGCGTCATTTCCGTCTGGCCTTGTTATTTATTGGACTTGGAGCAATCTTCTGTCGATTTTGCAGCAATATTATATTACACGAATCGTCAACAAAGAAAAGTAATACTATCTCCCGCTAATAATTGGCGAGAAATGGTATTAAACCGGAAGGATGGCCGAGTGGCTGAAGGCGCCCGCTTGGAAAGCGTGTATGGGGGGCAACCTCATCAAGGGTTCGAATCCCTTTCCTTCCGCCAATTATTTTTGTGCGAGATTTTAGGAAAGGGATTTGAACCCTTGAAAACAAATTCAGTTCGGTAAATTACGAAGAGCAAAGCGATGAGTGATTTACAAACGAGCAACGCGAGTTAATCCCTTTCCTTGTCGCCAATTGTTTTGTGCGAGATTTTAGGAAGGGCTAGGGTGATGCGAATTTAATTACTCGCAAAATCACTCGTTAAAAATTGTAAAACCACTTTGCCATGAAAATAATTTTTCTTCTAAATTACGACATTCATTCTCTTAAATCGTTAAATTTATTGCTTGAAACGGCCAAAAATCACGAAATAAAAATAATTTTATCGAAAAAAGTTGGCAAACCAGCACAAAAAATAAGCGGCGAATTAGCGCTTCTTAAAAAATTCGAACAAGAAAATCTTGATGAAATATCAAAAAATCTCGAAAATTCGCAAGACAAAAAAAGCTCAAAATTTTTGACTTTTAACCAAATCGCGAAAATTCTCAATTGCAAAATCGAATATTTTGACGACATAAACTCGCCGAATTCAGTCGATGAAATCACTAAATTCGGGCCAAATTTGATAATTTCAATTCGCTTCGGACAAATTCTTAAAAACCCGATAATTTCAATTCCTAATTTGGGCGTGATAAATTTGCATTCAGGAATCTTACCAAATTATCGCGGAGTTTTGGCGAGTTTTTGGTCAATTTTAAATCACGAAAACGAAATCGGGACAACGCTTCATTATATTGACGACGACAAAATTGATAAGGGTAAAATAATCGCAATTTCGCGACAAAAAATCTTGAATAATCATTCATTAGTTTATAATATTTTTTCACTTTATGATCAGGGTTGCGAAGAAATAAAAAAATTTCTTGCTAAAATTTCCGATAACAAAAATACTGTCAAAACCGTTGAGGTCAGAAATGAAGGAAAATATTTTACTTTCCCAAAAGATGAAGAAATTGCCAAATTTCTTAAAATTATGAATTTGGTTGATGAAAAAGATGTCATTGAAATTTATAAAAATTTCACTAAAATGTAGCAAAATGCTACAGCAATAGGCGATCCTTATCAAGAAAGTCCAATCCAAAAACTTATTTATTGAAGAATAAATTGATTATATTAATATTTCTTACAAAAGCATTAATATTTTCAATATAACTTAATTATGAATTTGAAAAAATCAGACAGTTTCTTTTATAAAAGCAATAGGCTGCAACAATTGAGGGGTTTTTATTATACTGTTCGCTTCAACAGTATTTCAAAAGCGGCGAAAGAAATAAATCTGACGCAATCGACCGTAACGCTACAAATTCAGTCTCTTGAAAGAGATTTGGGTGTTAAATTGCTCAATCGCGGCAATAAAAATTCATTTTTAACCAAGGACGGCGAAGAATTCTATAAAATGGCTTGTCCTTTGATTCAAGAGTTCGAATCAATCGCCGACAGATTCCAATCAAAAAAAGAGCAAGAAAAGAAAAATCATATCAAATTGGCGATTCATCACATTGCAATTTCTTATTTAATGCCAAAAATTATTGCCGAATTTCGCAAATTTTATCCAAAAATAAAAATAAGTTTGCAAAATATTTCTCCAAATGAAGCAATTTCAAGACTTAAAAATGAAGAGATAGATTTGGCATTTTATCCAAATTTGGCGCAAAATCCTGAAGTAGAATTGCGCGAAATTGTGTCTTATAATCCAATTTTAGTGATGAATAAAAATCATCCTCTTAAAAATCATGAAATAAAAAGTTTGCAAGATTTAAAGAAGTTTGATTTAATCAGAATTGATCAAAATTTGATTACTTTACCGCTATTTGAAGAAGTATTTAAAACCTACGAGCTCAAGAGTAGTGTCGATTTTGAAAATGGCAATTGGGAAATGTTAAAAAGCCTCATTAAACAAAATAATTTCGTCGCAATTCTTTCGACAATCTGCGTGAATAGCGACGAAGATTTAGTGTCAATTGACCTTTGCGATTTTTTCCCGAAAATGTGCTATCAAATTGCGACAAAAAATAAAATAATAAAAAGTGAAATAATTGAAAAACTTATTGAAATAATAAAAGATTGTGTTTTAATTAAGTAAGACCACTAAAAACTTAAGAAAAATGATGAATGACGCGCAATCCTTCCTAGATGTTTTTGCAAGAATTGAAAATGTCTCAAAAAACCTTTATTACCTTTCAATCGAGCTTGCAACAGGCAATTCGCAAGACTATAAAATTCTAAAATTAGCAATGAAAGATTTGCAAACAGCTGAGATTTTGCTTGCGTGTGATGTTGATAAATCAGTAAAAAATCAGTCGCAAAATTTTGATGAAAAGATAATCGAAAATTTTATCAAATCAGCAAATTTAATCGCAAAACTAAATCGCGAAGATGAAATTATTGGAAATTTTTTGCGTAAAATTGACTCGGAATTTGATTTTCTTATCAAATTTACGCAAAATTATCAGCGCAATGGAGCTAATGAAAATATTGACCAAAACCAAAAATTGTCACAAGATTTAAGAAGTAAAATTGTTATAATCACCGCAAAATTAATGTAAATATGCCACCGAAAGAATCACCATCTGCAAAAGATCGAAGGCTGTCGCTTCCAAATCAGGAAGCGTTTGATTTTTTGCTCGAATGCCAAAGGAGAAAGGCTAGATATGACCTAAGTGCCGCGATCCCGTTCGAAGAATTGTCGGAGGGAATCCGCGAAATAGTTGGTATCGGCGCTGCGAGAAATGCCACCAGCATTGCTTATGATGCTTCAACCGGCCTTCCCGAGCTTTTATCTGAATGCGTTGAGTTTTTTCGCAAGCAAGGCATTGAATGCACACCTAGTAACGTTGCTGTTACTAATCCAATTCTTGAGGCAATCGAGCATTTATATGATGATCCAGCTATCATAAAAAAAGATGAAGATGTTGTTTTGGTTCCTTACCCCACTTTCGGCTATTATTTAAAACAGCTTGTTGAGAGAAATATTAAATATGAGCTTTTTGAAACCTCAAGGAGCGAGGGTTTTCAAATTAATGCAAAAGAATTGAGGAGAAAAATTGATAGCATGAATCCAAGGCCAAAAATTTTATTGTTGTGTTATCCAAATAATCCGACTGGCGCTGGCATGAATCGTGAAGTTGCTGTAGAAATTGTTAAAATTGCAAAAACTTACGGAATCATAATTATTTCTGATGAAGTTTATATGGCGCATAATCTGGCGGAAAAAACTCATTTTCCAATTGCTTCGGTTCCGGGCGGTTTGGATTGCTCTATAACTCTGACAAACATATCAAAACTGACTGGAGTTACGGGGGTTAGACAGGCGATTGTTCTTGCAAAGCCTGAAGTTATAAAGAAGTTTGCTGTTTTTCAGGGATTGTCCGCTGTTGATCAAGGCATAGTGCATGTTTTGCTGCAAGAATATAACAAACCTAGAAGTCTATTAAACGATGAAATTGAGAAAAACAGAATAAAATATCTCACAAATATCGCCTTGATAAAATCGGAAATTGCAAAATTGAGTGAAATTGTGGTTGGCAGCATATCGCCGGTTAATGAAAATCCGCAATATGGAAATATTTATCTTATTGATTTTTCTACTTTAAGAGGAATGGCTTATCGTAGCAGCGAAATAGATATTGAGTTTAAGACGGGTCTTGATGTTTCGAGATGGCTTTATGAAAAGGCTGGCGTCGCTGTTGTTCCGGGTGAGTGCTCGCTGTTTGAGGCAGAAGACATGATAGTTCGAATTGGCACCGGAGTTGAGCAGGAATTATTGAATGAAGTTTTCGCATCAATAAAAAAAGCTGCGCAAACAACGCTTTTAGGGTATCATAAAGGTGCTGCTGCCACTGATAAGTCTGGGGCGAGGTATATTCCTGATGCTGGAAGGAGAAGCGCTGGCTCTCAAGGGCAAGGGTTCGCAGCCTCGATGTTTGCAAGGATGAGTGGTGGATCTTCGCCTAGGTCTCCAAGAACTGGCGATAGAACGCCTCTTCTCAGCTCTGAAGAAGAAGACGGAGAGCTTGAAGCGTCGCCATCGTCTTCGACCTCGGTTAGAGGAGTAGATCGCAAAGTCTCGCCAGGCATTACCGTCAAAGGCGCGAGTGCCAACGTATCTAAACTCGGACCCGGCGAACCCGGACTCGGCGAACGAAGTTAAATCTGGGCAATATTTTTCGCAAAAACCCAGCCTTTTTTAAGCTTAATTTGCGCGGGCGCGATTCCTTCAAATTCTTGACATGAAAATCCCTGATTTATCATAAAATCGCGAATTTTGCCATAATGCGGCCTTTCAGAATCGTCCAAAATCAGCTTTCCGTGTGTTTTTAATGCGTCAATTGAGTTTAATGTGCAACTTGACCTTTTTAGCGAATCAATAATGATTAGGTCAAAATTAACCCCATTTGCGGCCAAATTTTTGGCATAATTGTCATATTTTTCGTTTTCAAGCGCGTCTTTCATCAAAACAAGTTCGATATTTTTAAGTCCGCTTTTTTCAATTTTTGCGCACATAATTTCATGCCATTTTTCGTTGCTTTCAATTGCCACAACTTTCTTGACGCGCTTAGCAAAAAACAAAGTCGAGGCGCCGCTTCCAAACTCAAAAACAACATCATTTTTATTAAGATTTTCCTGTAAATATTTTATCAGCGGATAGCACATCCACGGCAGAAAATCGCCATTTTCGTCTTGACAAAATCCAGTCATAAAAGATTTTTTCCAGCCAATTTTATTTTCTTCGAATTGTTGTTTAGCGAGAGCTTTTTGCATTTGAGAATTTCGATTTAGTGATATTTTAGTTCGCTAGATTTTCCTTTGAAAACATTGTAAACAAAGGCTGTATAGCCGATTAAAAAAGGTAAAACTGCGGTGACACCAAAAAATATAATCAATAATGATTCGCGAGATTCGATGGTTGCATCGACAATTTTAAGCTGGTTTGGCACGATGAAAGGATAGAAGCTGTAGGCGAGGCCGATGAAACATAAAGTGAAAATGGCAATGATCATTAAAAATGGCACGAAGCAAAATTTGTCGTTTTGAAGCGGCATTTTGTGTAGTAGAAAATAAAGCGCGATGATTATTATGGCGGTGATTAGCGGGATTGGCGCTAATAAAAATATTTCAGGAACACTAAACCAGCGCTCGAAAATTCGTGGACTTGCAAGTGGCGTCATTAAAGAAATTGCCGCTATGCCAAGAATTGTTATGACCAGCGCGATTTTGGCCCATTCTACCGATTTTTTTTGCAATTCGCCCTCGGTTTTGGCGATAAGCCATGAGCTTCCGACCAAAACATAGCCGCCTGTTAAAAGCAAACCGACTAAAAGTGAGAATAATGTCGCACTTAAACTGTGCTCGAAGCCCAGAATGTAAAAGCCAATCATATAACCTTGAGAAAAAGAAGTTATTATTGATCCGTAAAAAAACGCCGAATTCCAGAATTGTTTTTTTGGCGCTTTAACTTTCGAGCGAAAATCGAATGAGACGCCGCGAAAAATAAGGCCGAAAATCATTAATCCTACCGGCAAATAAAGGTTGCTTAAAATTATACCATGAGCTTTGGGGAAGGCGGTTAATAATATGCCGACACCAAGAACGAGCCAAGTTTCGTTGGCGTCCCAAAATGGGCCGATTGATGCGACCATTTTATCTTTTTCATCGTCTGAGGCGAATTTTGTGAGAATTCCAACGCCAAGGTCATAACCGTCTAAAACCGCGTAAATCAACATTGAAAGGCCCATTAAGAAGGCAAAAATATAGGATAAAATTTCTAATGTTAAGAATTCCATAATTTATTTAAAAATATCTCATAGCATAATTATGAGTTTTATTTTTGCTAAGTGCGCGAATTTGCCCCATTTTGCGGGGATTTTTGATAATTATTTCAAGAAGCAACTTGGCAAAGCTTGCCATTATTTATTGTGTTTTGCCATATAAAATAACGTTTTTATGTAGGCCAAAAGCAAGAAAATATATATTGAAATATAGGTTATTAAAGTTAACTTGACGTCGTTTGAAGGTATGACAGACACGGCGTCTGCGGTTTTGAGAATTCCGTTTACAAGCCAAGGTTGGCGCCCGATTTCTGTTGTGTACCAGCCAGAGAGAGTCGCGATCCAGCCGATGAAAGTTGTCGACACTAATGCGTAGGCAAGAAGCGTTGTCGGTTGGTTAAATCTGGTCATTTTATAGACGCCGAAAAATGCCAGAAAAATCATCAACATTCCGCACGCGACCATAATTCTGAAGCTGAAAAAAATTGGCGCAACCGGTGGATGGTTGTCGCCAAAGCTGTCGATGCCTTTAATTTCGCCGTCAAGATTATGTGTTAAAATTAAGCTTGCCATTTTGGGCAAACCAATTTCGAAGCGATTTTCTTGTTTTTCTTTATCGGGAATTGCAAAAAGCAGCAAAGGCACGCCAGTCGCGGTTTTCCAGACGCCTTCCATAGCGGCGATTTTTTGCGGTTGGTGTTTTAAAGTGTTGAGCCCGTGAAAGTCGCCGACAAAAAGTTGCAAAGGTGCAAGAATCGCAAGCATTATCATCATTGACTTAAGGCCAGCTTTCACCGAATCGGTTCTGATATTTTTGAGCCATTTATAAGAAAGAAGTCCGCAAATCAAAAAACCCGCAGTTAAAAATGATGCCAAAAGCATGTGTATCAAGCGATAAGGCATTGACGGATTAAAAATAACCTCGCGCCAATTGCTGGCGTAAACGACACCGTCGATTATTTCAAATCCTGCGGGTGTCTGCATCCAGCTGTTGAGGGCGATGATCCAAAATGCGGAAAGAGTTGTGCCAAATGCGACGAGAAATGTTGCTAAATTATGAACCCAAGGCTTGACTTTGTTGATTCCAAATAACATTACGGCGAGAAATGTCGCCTCCAAAAAAAATGCCGTTAAAACTTCGTAAGCAAGAAGTGGCCCCGCAATATTTCCGACTTTTTGCATAAAGCCTGGCCAATTTGTACCAAATTGAAAAGACATCGTCACGCCAGTCACGACGCCAAGCGCGAAACTTAGCGCGAAAACTTTAGTAAAGAAAAAATAAAGTTCGAGCCATTTTTTATCTTGTGTCGAATTATAGCGCAGTTTGAAAAATAATAAAATCCACCCAAGAGCAATTGTGATTGTAGGAAAGAGAATGTGAAAACTGATATTTGTCGCAAACTGAATTCGCGATAATAATAATGTGTCCATTGGCGGTAAATTTTGGTTAATTACCTTCGAGTTTTATAGTAGCAGGTTTTGATTTGAATATCAAGGGAAATAATTTCGGGGATTTTGGTGGTCTGTGATTTAAATGAGAAATGAGGTTTGAAATTTGGATATTCTTAATAAATGCTAAGCTAGAAATGGGTAAACTAGCTTGGATTCCCGCCTTCGCTGAAATGACAATGAGGGTGAGGAAGGCAAAGAAAGAATGGATAACAAAAGAGAATATGAGTGACAAAGAAATAGCACAGAGTGTGAAGTTATGTCTGATTGAAGAATATCTATTTTTGGTTCGCAGCTTTGCTGAGAGAGAAAATCCATCTGTTAACTTCAAAAAAGTACCACTTTTTTGAAACCAGAATGGTGCTGTCAAGAGGAATCGAACCTCCGACCTCTTCATTACCAATGAAGTGCTCTACCGCTGAGCTATGACAGCGAAATCTTATAACATTTTTCTACGCTTCACGGTTGTGGCTTTTCTTGCGAAAATCTTAGCTTGCTTGTGACTAGATAAGTTCACAGATTTTATCCGTTACGGTTTTATCAAGCTAAGTTGCAAACGTGAATGGCGCAAAATATTAGCCTTTTCTAACGATTTAGTCAACAAAATATTTCGGACATTATTTTTCGGCAGAGCTGCCACCGCCACCGCCACTACTCTCGGCGCTGCTTGGTTTGGATGAAGAAGAGGATTCTGCCGCGTCGCTCGCCTTGCCAGTGGCTGGTTGAGAGTCTCCTTCGACTGATTTTCCTTTTGACCCGCTGGCATATCTTGCGGTATCCATGGCCTTTCTGCCAGCGGCTCCAAGAGCTTTTTTGCCACCGCGCACACCTCGTTTTTGAAAGCCGCGCAAGAGTCCTTGAGTGTTCTTGAATAGATTTTGCGCAGAAATACTTGATTGCGACAAGCCTTTGCCGCCAATCAATTGGCTGGTGATTCCAGGGATTTCGCTCATAAATTTATCCAAGAAATAAATTATGATGACACCCTTGACCAGCGTCAAGATTTTTTTCTGAGCGTCTTCTGCAAAAATTTCAAGAATAAAAGGTATTGCGATTCCTATAAACTCAAGGCCGGGCCAATTTGCAAAGCCTTTAGAATCAATTAAGCAAGCGAAGCTGTCTGATCGCGGATTAATCATTTGTTCGCCAATTCGTCCACATTCTGGGCTTGCTGCGGCACTGACTTTGTTGCCTTGTGCGTCGACGCAATATTTCTTGCATGACAGAGTTTTTATTGGCGGCTGTCCATAAAACGTGGCGCTTCCGACTAAAGTTTTATCGAGAATCGTTATAAAAATTGCGATATAGGCAAACAAAATGATCGGCTGAAACACGAATCCCATCAAATGTTTGAGCCAACCTTTAAATATACTCTCCGACTTACTGAAAAGAGCCGTCGTAATCGTGATTGGCGATATGTAGACCATTAATAATATCGCAATTGACGAGGCTAAAAATATGTGAAGCGCGCGAATTGTTGCTGATATTAATAAAAATGCAAATATAAATAATGCGATAGAAAGATAGATTCCGATTGGGCCTGTAATTATCCCAGCAACTATGAGTTTTGCGATGTTGGCGTCCGAAACTTCGGGGCCGAATCCCATATATCGCGAGATTTTACAATCAAGGCTGTCCCAAACGGATAAATATTCTTTGCCATAAGGATATTTAACTGGGTTTGCGACCGGATTTCCCTTCGAGTCATTAGAAATGCCGAATTGACAGCCGTCGCGTTTATTTTCGTTGTCAGGCATCTGAAGCTTAAAGACCATTTGCGAGAGCGTGCCAGACGCGCTATAGACGCCATCGAAGAAGAATCCTTGCCATGCATTTCCGGTTGCGAAAAATATTACGAGACCAAGTTTTACGAAATATAATAAAAGCTCTGACTTCTTGATTTGTCCGCCGCCAAGCAATATTTTTACTCCATAAAATGCAATCGACATCGTGATCACCATTTTTATCGCAAAGATTAATCTATCTTGCAAGATAGTGAAGAATGACCTTGAGTTTATTTGATCGCCGGCTTTATATGCTGTTCCATTTTTGCAATCCCCTTTAGAATTTGGTATGTCGCTTTCAGAAATACATTTGGTGTGTCCGGCGCGATTGTGAAACACGTTTTCTAGTGTTTCTTTCGTGCATTGTGCAATTGGTGCGCTGAAGTGGCGAGCACTTCCGGCGATGAATCCGGTTCCGTAAGAAACGACGTTTTTAGAATCGCCCGTGAAATTTATGCAGGCGGTTGAAAAATAAGGAGATGAAAGGTTGCTGCGATATTTATAGACGCTGTTGGTTTTGGTGCAATGGCGCATATATTGGCAATAATTGCGACATTTTCCAGCTTTCTCGTTATATGTGCAATCAGTATTTCTGATGTCACTTTTTGTAGCGCACTGGTTGTTTTTTATGTCTTCAAGTGATATAAATTCGAACTTGCCTTTTGATGAATTATAAGTGCCATCTTGATAATAATCGCAAATCTCAGAACCGCCACCAATAAAGAAGTTATAAGGACATAAACTATAAGTTTGTGCGCAAATTAAAGAGCCATTATCGCGCGGTTTTGTCTCAAAATGAATGCCTTTAATTTCGCATTTTGTGCCGGCGCGACAAAATCTTTTTGTTCCCGCATAATCAATGCAAACATAATTTTGTGCTCTTCTGGCGCAACAATTATAAGCTTTGCGATATTCTTCGCGCCTCTCATCTGTAATGATTCCGCCGTCCCTTGGGTCGTCTTGTCCGGGCAAAATGTCATATTTGGCGCAATTATAATTTCCCGATTCATAACCTTTCAGATAATATTTTTGCGTCGGATATTCGTCATTTGGCAATTTTTCTTGACTTACATCATAACAATTTTCAGAGTCATTAGTGTTGTCGTCGCTGACTTCCATTCCGTCATAATACCATTCGCGATAATCTTTATTATCGAAATTAAGTTTGTTTCGTTGCGCCGGATCTTCGATGTATTCTGTAATTTTAGACTCAAGCGCGCCTTTATAATTCGGGTTGTTATATAGGAAAGTCTTAGTATTTGGCCCCTTCCAGTCTGCCCCGCAAATTTTTGTGCTTTTAAAGGTATAATCTGCGACTGAATAAATTCCGTATAAAGCGCCGATTGAAGTTGAAAATAGCGCGCTTGCTTTAACTAGGCCTTCTACACAGGCTAAATTTCTTTCAGTAGCAGCTTTTATGACTGCTTTTGATAGATCGATCGAGTCAAGAAATGGGCTTGGGGTAATGCGTGGAACAGCGCTTCCAGATCCGCAAATTGAGTTCATCCATGCAATTGCAATCTTTGTCGCTGCATATGTGTATATAATAACGCTGATGCAAACCGGATTTGACATTACGAATTCTACATCTTTGCCACCGGTTGATGGGTCAAAATGAAGACCGTCGGGTGAACCAGACAAAACATTGCAAGATCTTGTTCTTCCAAGTCCATAATCTGTAGACGCATAAGCCTGATTTTGCGTTGCCTGAAGCGAAATAAAAATCAGCGTGATTAAGGTCAATAAAAAATGTACTGTGTTTTTTTTAAATTCGTTCAAAAATATTTAATAAAACTATTGTTTAATTGCTTGGTGCAAAAGGACGCCCCATTTTGTGAGAATTCATTTTAGCTTAGCATTATTTCAATTTAAGCGGTTCGTTTAATGAAAATCGGCAACCAATTTTCTGGATTATCTCCAACTTCTTTAATAATTTCTTCAAGCAAAAGAACCGTGTCGATTCGCCCTGATAATATGCGCACAATTTCACTCATTCCGGCCAAATCAATTCTGGCGATAACTCCGTCATTATCTTGTTTGACAAGGAAAAATCGCGTTGACGGATCGGTGGTTTTTACCAGCGCAAATTCTCGCTCAGAAAGCATAAAAACATCGCGATAAACCTGCGTTGCTTTTAAGTTTGGTAAGAAAATCTGCGTTGCGGTTTGTTGAACCAAAGTGTCAGAAATCGAGCTTTTCGAAGCGTCTTCAACCGATTGCGTTGCAAACACCACAAAAGTGTTAAGTTTTCGCAAAACTTTTAGCCAATCTTTAATTTTTGGCGCAAAAACATCGTTGCCAATAAGCGCCCAAGCTTCATCAAGAACAATCATTGTCGGGCTTCCGTCAAGTGAAGATTGAATGCGGTGGAATAAATAAAGCAAAACCGGCGCAATACTTACTTTGTCTTTGAGAATTTCGGCCATTTCAATACCAAAAGTTCGTGCCGAAGAAAAGTCGATCAAATCGGTTTCGTTGTCGAAAAGCTTGGCGTGAGATCCGTCAGAATGCCACATTGAAAAACGCCCAGCCAGAGTTCCGGGGCCAGATAAACCGAGAAACGGCGCGATGTTTCGCAAGCGTCGTTGTTTTTTCGGCAGTTTATAATTTCCGTTAACCGCCTCGTTAATTCGCTCCATATCGTGAGCGCTGATTTGCTCGCCATTTGCCGATACTAAAACTTTGATAAACTCAACCAAAAATGATTTATTAGATGGCGTTTCTTCAAGTTGAAGCGGGTTAAATCCAGAATCTTTCGCGGTTTCGGGAACCATATATTTCCCGCCAATTGCGCGCAAGAAAATCTCGGCACCATGATCTTTATCGAAGAAGAAAAGTCGGCAATTAAATTTCTGAGCCTGTGCACATAAAAAGTTAAGAAGCACGGTTTTACCTGCGCCGGTTGGACCAATAATCATGGTGTGGCCAACGTCGCGAACGTGAAAGCTGAAGAAAAATGGCGTGCCTGAAACGGTGTCAAGAACAGTGACGGCGTCGCCCCAGTGATTCCTTTTTCTTTTGCCTGAAGGATAATTATGAAAAGACGCAAAAGCCGCGACGTTGTAAGTGTTGACGGTTGATCGCCGCGCCATATAAGAGGAATTTCCCGGAAGTTGTCCCCAAAAAGCCGGCTCAAGATTGACTCTTTCGCGAACGCCGGTGATTCCTGAGTTTGAAAGCTCGACCACCGCCAAAGACAACATGCTTTCAAGTGATTTTGGAGAATCTTCAATACACATTACGGTCATGTGATGATTGCCAAAGGCGAATTCTCCCGACATAGCAGAGTCAAGGGCTTGGTCAATTTCTTGAATTTGTGAAACCGCCACGTCTTCTGATTGCACAAGTCGGCGTTGTTGCAATTGCATCGACGAAATCGCGATCATTCTGTTAATAAACGAAAAAGATTGCGTGATAATTAATTCGCACGGCATTTGCATAAAGCCGTCAAAAACGCCGGCGTGCGTTGACGGACGATATTCTTTAATCGAAACAATTCCGCCATATTTCACACCGTTTGGATTGTGAATTTCGACCGATTTCGAGCCAAAATAAAGTCGACTTATTGGCAAATGATTTGCTACTTTTCCAAGCGGAACCGCGATCGGCTGTGAATATCCGGCGTTTGCAAGTCGCGCCAAAAACTCGAGCAATTCTGAGTGAATTCCGTCTTCGCTTTCAACAATGCCGAGAATTTCTGCGCCATAATTCGAAAAGCCGTTAACAATGCGCTGCGTCATTTCGTCAAGCTCATCAAAAGCCTCGCGTATATGATTTTCCCACGAAGATTTATCGGTTTTGTGTTGAATTTTTTTCGCCAAACCCTCTAAAACCGCGACTCCAGTTGTGTCTTGGCCGCGAATAATTGTTAGATAATGTTCGTTAACATAACTTTTGTCGGTGTGTCGCGCCGCCCATTCGTCGTTGAGTCGCTGTGAAAAACTGTCAGGCATTTCGCCATCAGGAAAACCCTTTTCGCGCCTTCTGATTGTGTGAAAATAAAGCGACAAATTTCCGGTCGCCATTCCTTTAAACAAGTTATTTCGCGCATTTTTCTTCAGATCGATATCAACGTCATCAGCGGTTTCAAAGGCGAATCCTTTAATTTTTATAACGCGAATTAATTCATCAGTATCAGTTAAAATTGTGTCAGAATTATAGTGACATTTATAGGGAATAAAATGCGCAGCCGATGCTTCATATTTCGCGACTTTTTCTTTTTGAGGATTGAGAGCACTAAGTCTAATCATTATTATTTGTATATTTTTTAATTAACACCAAAAATATCAACGTCGGAATTGACAAAAATGTCGAAAAAATAAAGAATTTGTACCAGCCAAGATTAACTGCAACAATGCCAGCGCTAGACGCAAACAGGGCGCGCGACAATCCTGCAAATGAAGACAAAATTGCATATTGTGTTGCGCTAAAGTTTATATTACACAACACACTTAAATATGCAACAAATACCGCGTCGCCAATTCCGCCGCTAAAATTTTCGATGAAAATTGTTGCATAAAGTGCGTCAACATTATAACCAACTTTGGCTAAATAAGAAAACACAAGGTTTGAAAGCGCTTGAATAATTACGCCGACCCATAAACTTTTATAAATGCCGATTTTTTTTACTAAAAATCCGCCGCAAAACACGCCAAATAATGTTGCAAAAAGTCCGAAAGTTTTAACAATCGTGGCGATTTGTGTTTTGCTAAAGCCAAGTTCTAGAAAGAACGGCATGTTTAAGCTTCCGGCAAAAGAATCGCTTAATTTGAAACAAATTATCAATAATAAAATTATATACCATTTTGGTTTTTTTGTAAAGTCTAAAATTGGAAAAATTACATAACTTTTAAACCATGCAAAAAAATTGTCGGATTTAATTTGAAAATTTTTCTTAGATTCGCTTGAAAATAAAGTTATAAAAACACAAAAAATCATGAAACAAGACATTATAAAATAAACCAAATTCCATTGCATTTTATCCGCTAAAAACAAAGCCAAAGCGCCTGAAATCAATAATCCGAAGCGATATCCAAAAATATAAAATGACGCGCCGAGTCCTTGGTTTTTTTCATCGAAAAGTTCAATTCTGTAAGCGTCAATTACGACATCTTGACTTGCTGAAAAAAATGCGACCAAAACCGCGAAAATTGTGATTAAAAATAAGTTAGCATTTTCGCCGGCCTCGCCAAGAAGTGCGATTAGAATCGCGAGGCAAATTTGCATCAAAATTATCCACGATTTTCGATGTCCGAGAATTTTCGCCAAAAATGGCAGTCGATATGAGTCAATTATTGGCGCGAAACAAAATTTTATGCTGTAAGGAATTGATACAAGTGATAAAAATCCGATAACTTGCAGATCGAAATTTTTTTCAGCCAAAAGCGTTTTTAGGGTTGCTAAAATAAGCGCCAAAGGTAATCCGCTTGACAAACCAAGTGCAAATATTATGAAAAAATTCTTATGAATAAAGCGCATCGAAACTTCTGATTATTTTGTTATTTTTACTTTGTCAAAACCGCCTTGTCAAAAGCGTTTTTGCGCAAAAACTCTTTTTGCTTTATAATTAAAAACCATTATGGTAAATTTATAATAAAGTTAATCCTAAATTTTAATTTATGCAAGAACATAAAAATCCAAATAGTTTTTATGCGACAACGATTTTATCGGTTCGAAAAAATGGCAAAGTTGCAATAGCTGGAGACGGACAAGTTTCTTTCGGCCAAACTGTTTTAAAATCGAACGCTAAAAAAATCAGAAAAATTGGTGACGGATCAATAATCGCGGGATTTGCAGGCGCGACCGCAGACGCCTTCACATTATTCGAGCGCCTCGAAGCTAAACTTGAAAAGCACTCAAACCAACTTACGCGCTCTTGCGTCGAGCTTGCCAAAGATTGGCGCACCGATAAATATTTGCGTCGACTTGAAGCAATGATGATTGTCATCGACAAAGACACAACCCTTGTTTTAACCGGAAATGGCGACGTTCTCGAGCCCGAAGATGGAATCATCGGAATCGGTTCTGGCGGAAATTACGCAATGTCGGCGGCACGCGCCTTGTTTGACATAGAACAATTAAGTGTTGAAGAAGTCGTAAAAAAGTCAATGAAAATTGCGGCCGATTTATGCGTTTACACTAACAATAATATTGTTGTAGAAACTTTATAATTTCATTATGAAAAAATTATTCACGAAATTTTTCGCAAGTTTAATAATCGCCTTAACCCTAGGACAGAGCGCTTTTGCAGAACTTTCTTTTGAAATCACAAATCAAGAAGCGCCAAAAACTAAAATTTTATTTTTCGGTTTTAATCCAAGTGATCCTAATTTAAAAACCGACGCTTTTCAAATATTGCTTAACGTTCAAAGAAATCTTAACAGCACAAATCTTTTTGAAATTATTCAAGATCACTCAACTCTTCAAGTCAACGAACCAGGCGCTTCACAAAATAATATCGTCAACAGCCAGCTTAACGCCAACAAGTCTCAAAATTTTGGGGATAATAAAAATCTCGAAAATCTTGGCGAACTTAACCCTTCGAAAACCCCGATATATTCGGTCGAATCGCTTCCTGATTTCAAAAAATATAATGCGGCGCAAGTTGGCGCCATTATTGTCGCACAACTCAATTATGATATTGAAGGAAATCTCGAAATTCGCCTCAGACTTTGGGACGTTTTAGATCAGCGCCAACTTTTTGGAAAATTTTATTCGTCATCAAAAGACAATTATAAAAAATTATCGAACTTAATTTCGGACGAAATTTTTAAAGCTTTGACGGGCGAAAAAGCCGGACATTTTAATTCGCGAATCCTTTATGTGTCTCAGTCGGGAAGTATCAGAAAACGTATTAAAAAAATCGCGATGATTGATTTTGATGGCGCCAATCGTCGTGTTTTAACTGACGGTCGCGATTTGGTTTTAACACCGATTTTTGCGAAAAATCCTCACGAAATCTATTATTTAAGCTATCGCGAGAATCGTCCGCAAATTTACAGCATGAATTTACACGATAATTTAAGTAAAAGAATCGGTGGATTTTATGCTACAACTTTCGCCGCAAACGCCAATCCACAAGACCAAAACAAGATTTTGCTTTCGGCGATTTTTGACGGAAATTCTGATGTTTTCGAAATGCATATCAAAGAAAATCGGGCGACAAGATTAACTAAAAGCCCGTCGATTGACACTACGGCCGCTTATTCTCCTGACGCAAAAACAATCGCGTTTATTTCAGATCGCGACAATTCGCAGCAAATTTATTTGATGGACGCAAATGGCTCAAACATTCGCAAAGCCAGCAAGGGCGTCGGAACTTATGCCAAGCCAGTTTGGTCGCCAGACGGCACCATGCTTGCCTTCACGCGCGTTAAAGCCGGACAATTTTATATCGGCACAATGTCGACAAACGGCACGAATGAGCGCTTGCTCGCGAGCGGATATATGGTTGAGGGCGCTAGATGGTCGCCGAACGGACGCTATTTATTATACTCAAAAACGAAATCTGCTTATGGCAAAGGAAGTGTTCCGCGCCTATACACAATGGACATCGCGACCGGATTCGAATATGAATTGCCTCTTCCAGAAGGCGAGGGCGCTACCGACCCCGACTGGATCGCGGTTAATTAAAAACTTAATTTTTGTTTGAGGGTTTTTATTTTTTTTCAAAAACCCTTGACAAAGCGACTAAAATATGTTATAGTAAATGGATAATATATAGATTTTTGGGCAGGGCTTTTATCGGTGTTTATTTTACCAAACTTCAGTTTTTATTTAAAAAATTAACCAAGTTTTCTGTGTTAAAAGTCACCAAAATTCAAAAATAAATTTCTTGTTAAAATCTTTTTTAAATCACAAATCTTTTCTAAATCACTCTAAATCATTGCTTTTAGCTGTTTTTTTCACTTTATTTTTCTCGCAAAATATTTATGCAAAATCACAAATTATCGTGAAGGGAAATGAACGAATTGAATCTGAGACAATCACTGCGCTTATTGGCAGCAAAAGCGCGAAATCGAATTTCTCGGGTTATGAAATTGACAAGGCGCTAAAAAAACTTCTTGAATCTGACCTTTTTGTTGATGCAAAAATATATCTTCAAGATGGCGATTTAATTGTCGAAGTCGTTGAAAATCCAATTGTGAGTGAAGTAAAATTAGTCGGCAATAAAAAAATCGAAGACGATGTTTTGATGAATGAGCTTTTGCTAAAAAAGCGCGGAGTTTTCACGAAATTTAAAATGCAATCTGACTTAAAAAGAATCAACGAAATTTATTTAAAATCGGGAAGATTTTTGACGAAAATTGAGCCAAAAATTATCCAAAAAGAACAAAATCGTGTTGAAGTTATTTTTGACGTGCAAGAAGGTCCGCGCGCCAAAATCGCCGATATTTTATTTGTTGGAAACAATGAATTTTCAGACGCCGATTTAATCGACGAAATTACGACAAAACCTTCGAAATGGTTCAAGTTTTTCTCATCTTCCGATATTTATGATTCTGATCGAGTCGAATTTGATCGCGAAAAATTGCGCAGATTTTATGGCACAAAAGGTTTCGCTGATTTTTCGGCGATTTCTGCAACTGCACAAATTTTGCCAACGAAAGATGAATTTTTTATCACCTTTTTGCTTGAAGAGGGCGTGAAATATAAGATTGGCGAAATTAATATTCTTAACCATATCGAAAAATTTGACGAAAAAGTTTTGAATAAAGCAATTTTGTTTAAATCGAAAAAACTTTATAATGCTGATTTGATTGAAAAATCGATCGATAAAATGGTTGAAATAATGTCGGACAAATCCTACGCATTTGCTCATATCGAGCCGGTTTTGAAGCGCAATAAAGAGCAAAAAATTATCGATATCACTTTCGAAATTCAAGAAACTGCGCAAATTTATATTGATTCGGTTGTCATTAGAGGAAATACGCGAACTTTAGACGAAGTTGTGCGCCGCGAGCTTAGAATTCGCGATGGTGACGCATATAATATTACGAAAATTAACCGCTCGAAACAGCGCGTTCAAAATCTCGGATTCTTTGAAAATGTAGAATTCAACACCAAAAGAATTGGTCAATCTGACAAGGTGATTCTTGAAATTGTCGTAAAAGAGAAAAAAACCGGCGAATTAAATTTCGGCATAGGCTATTCAACTGTTGATCAAGCGACCGCCAATATTGGCCTGAAAGAGAGAAATTTTCTTGGAACCGGACGCGAACTTGGTGTGAATGTTCAGCGCTCTAAATTTAGTTTCTCGGGCGACATAAGCTATACAAAACCATATTTTATGGGGCGCGCAATCGACGTTGGTTTTGACTTGTTTGCATATCAATCTGACCAGCGAAACACTTTGGTTTATGACCAAAATTCACAAGGTTTTTCTGTTCACGGAAGTTATTTGGTGAGTGAATTTTTAAGCCACCAAATGAATTATTCTTATCGCGACGAAACAATTTCTAACGTTAATAGCGCGGCTTCAATCACAATTAAAAACCTTGAAGGAACATTCGTCAGCTCGACAGTCGGCAACAATTTTACTTACGACAAAAGAGACAATAGAATCGACCCGCGCTCGGGATATTATATTACGCTTGGGCAAGATTACACGGGCCTTGGTGGCGATATTAAAAATATAAAACATACTGGTTCAGCCGGATTTTATCAGCCAATTTTTAATGAAAATTATGTTTTGAAGCTTTTGGTTCGTGGCGGCGTTGTTAACGGTATGGGCCAAGATGTAAGAAATAATTACGGCTTCTTTTTGGGTGGAAATAATTTCAGAGGATTCGAGTTTGCAGGTTTAGGCCCGCGTGTTATAACCAACGGAACTGCGGTTGGCGGAAACGCGGTTGGTGGAAATATTTACTATGTAGCAACCACTGAATTCCGCTTCCCTCTAGGGTTGCCGAAAGAACTTGGAATTTATGGTATTTTATTTTCAGATAACGGGACTGTAAAATCGGTTGACCAGAGCACGAAAAATGCGTCGCCAATCGCCGATTCAGGATCAATACGCTCGTCTTATGGCTTAAGCATCGCGTGGTCGTCGCCGCTGGGTCCGATTCGTTTTGACTTCTCTCACGTCGCCAAAAAAGAAGATTTTGACCGCGTACAAAATTTCCGCTTCAGTTTCGGCAGCAGTTTTTAAGGATTATAACATTTCTCAATTTTGCTCGAAAAATTATTTTGCCTAAAAGGCTAATTATTAGTGGGAAATGGTATTATTTCTTTCTTACAATCTTGAAAATTTTTATAAGCGCTGATAGAAAAATTAACAAAGACCCAATCCAAATCAATGAAACAAAGGGTTTGTCGTATATTCGTAGTGCATAATATTCGTTCTCATCTTTATTTCCAATTGCTAAATATAAGTCGCCGAAAATTCCGTGCTTGATGTCAGCTTCGAAAGTTGTTTGGTCAGAGATTGGATAATAGCGCAATTGTGGCGCAAGTTTCGAGATTTCTTTGTCATTTTTAATTATCGCAAATATGGCCTCACGCGCTAGAAAATTAGAGCCCGCGAGATATTCTACCTTTTCAAATTTCACTTTTAGCGCAGAATTCTGCGAGATTTCGACAATTTCATTTTCTTTGATATTAATTTCTTTTGTCGTGCCTAAATATGAACTTAAAATTATGCCAAGTAATATTACTGAAAAGCCAAGATGTGCAAGGTTGGCAGAATTTTTCTTCGAAAAAAAAGCCAAGAAAGAGCACTCTAGTGCGAGAAAAAATATGACGATTTCAAGAGTCGCTGCGTCTTGCGAGTTAAGTGCGAAAATTATTGTGATGATAATTGCGACAAGCGCCGGCAACACATAGCGCGGCTTTTTAATTATTTTAATTGAAGTTTTTTCGAAATAAGAAAGTGTTAAAAATATTAAAAAAGGCACTAATAAAATTGCGAAAATTTTATTATAATAATCGGCGCCAATTGAAATTGAAGAAGCAAAAAAACTTTGTGAGAAAATTGGATAAAAAATCCCCAAAAGCATTGTAAATAAAGCGATCATCAAGAAATAATTATTAAGCAAAATCATTGTGATTTTTGAGAGAAATTTATTTTGTTCCTGACTTTGTGATTTAATTTTATTGGCCTTGAGTGCAAATAATAACATAGACAGGCCGCCGATTGCGACTATGAGCAAGATTATGAAAAAGCCGCGTTTAGCATCGACCGCAAAAGAATGAACCGAAGTTAAAAGCCCAGAGCGCACTAGAAAAATGCCGATCAGCGACAATATGAAAGTGATAATTGATAGTAAAATTGTCCATATTTTAAAGTCATCTTTTTTTTGCAAAACCTTGGCGCAGTGAATAAGTGCACAGCTTGAAAGCCACGGCATTAGTGAAACATTTTCGACCGGATCCCAAAACCAATATCCGCCCCAACCAAGCTCGCGATAAGCCCACCAAGAGCCCAGAGCTACTCCGAGAGTTAGAAATCCGAAAGAAGTAAAAAGCCAAGGCTGAATATTTTTTGCTAAATTTTTATCGACTTTCTCTAAAAAAAGTGCGGAAAGTGCAAGAGAAAATGTTATAAAAAATCCGATATAGCCAATGTAGAGCATAGGCGGATGAAGGGCTAGTCCAATATCTTGCAAAAGAGGATTTAGACCGAGGCCACTTTGAGGGGCTGGGAAAATAATCTCAAAAGGGTTCGACGCAAAAGCAGTAAACAGCGCAAACGAGCCAATGACAACGCTTTGAACGCTTGAGGCAATGTCTTTGAACTCACTTTTGTTAGTCAGTGTAAAAATAAAACTATAGCCCGACAAAATCGTTAAAAGCAGCAA
>CAMCFD010000014.1 GCA_945874115.1 Rickettsia typhi
CACGGCGGCAAAGATCCTGGGACGATTGGAAATTATGCGCGAACTAAAGAAAAAAACATCACGCTGTCATACGCAAAAGAATTGGTGAAACATTTGGTTAATACGGGAAAATATAAAGTTTATATGACGCGCAATCAAGATGTCTTCGTGCCTTTAAAAGAAAGGGTCGAGAAGGCCAGAAAAGTTAAGGCCGATTTGTTTATTTCGCTTCACGCCAACGCCGCAGAAGATTTAGGCGCACGCGGATTTTCTATTTATACTTTGTCAGAAACGGCGTCAGACAAACAGGCGGAAATGCTTGCTCGCAAAGAAAATCGCTCCGACATTATTTCGGGAATTAACTTCGAAAATGCCAGTTTTGATATTCTTAAAACCCTTATTGACATGTCACAGCGAAGCAGCATGAATTATTCGTCGCGCTTCGCCGACATTGCCATTAAGTCGGTTCGTAAACAAGAAATCGATATTTTACACAACACACATCGATTCGCCGGATTTATGGTTCTAACAGCTCCAGACATGGTTTCAATCTTAATTGAACTTGGCTATTTGTCGAATAAATCTGAAGAGAAACAGCTTAACAATTTGGTTTACAAAAGAAAAATCGTCAAAGGTTTAGTTGATTCAATTGATGAATATTTTACATTTAATACAACTTCGCACCAATAATTAGCTATAATTTTTTGATTGGTAAATAGTATAAGGCGAAAATTTAGATAGATTTTTCTAAAAAATATTGTTATAATTTTTTGAAAATAATTTTATAAAAAATAAAAAAATGACACAAAAAAAATCATCTGTAAAAAAGATTTTAAAAATCGCGATAATTTTTTCCCTGCTTTCTGTGGTAGGAATCGGCTCTGTCTTGTTTTATTACGTCAAAAAAAATGTCGACAGCTTGCCCGATTATGAACAGCTGCGTGATTATACACCAATTATTACGACCAGACTTTATGCTGCTGACGGCGCTTTGATAAGTGAATATTCTAAAGAAAAAAGAATTTTTGTTCCTGTTCAACTGATCCCAAAAAATCTTATCAATGCTTTTATTGCGGCCGAAGATTCTAATTTTTATCAAAATTCTGGAATTGATTTATTTGCGATTTTTAGAACTGCGGTTAAAAATGCGATCGGTTTTGTTAGGGGTCAAGAATCTATGGGTGGCGCTTCGACTATAACGCAACAGGTTGTGAAGAATTTTCTTTTAACGCGCGAAAAAACAATCGAGCGCAAAATTAAAGAAGCGATTTTGGCTTATAAAATGACAAAATCATTTGAAAAAGACAAAATTTTAGAGCTTTATCTAAACCAAATTTATTTGGGTTCTGGCGCTTATGGCGTTGCTGCGGCATCAGAAGTTTATTTTGATAAATCAATCGATGATTTAAAAATTGAAGAAGTTGCCTTGCTTGCAACTTTGCCAAAAGCGCCGTCGAGACTCGATCCGCGAAAAAATATTGAGAAGGCGAAATATCGTCGCGACTGGGTTATCGAGCGCATGGTTGACGAGGGTTTCATAACCGAGCAAGAAGGGCGAGACGCAAAAGAGCAACCGATTGTCCTTAAATTGCAAAAAGATGACGGCGATTTTACTCAAGCTAATTTCTTCGCTGATAGTGTTAAGAAAGAATTAACGCAATTTTACGGATCTGACAATGTGTTTGAAGACGGGATTTTTGTGCGCACAACTCTTGATTCGCGACTGCAGAAAATCGCCAACCAAGCTTTAAGTAAAGGAATTGAAGAATATGACCAAAAGCACGGATATCGCGGGGTTATAGCTTCTATTAATACTGCGGATAAAAGTTCGACGCAGGCGGTTGAAGAGCTTAGAAAAGTTCAGATTACAAAATTATACAAACCAAATTGGAGTAAAGCTGTTGTGATGGCTGTTCATAGTGATTCTGCGACGATTAGCACCGATACTTCTGAAATTGGCGCGATAAAAATTGAGTCTATGAAATGGGCAAGAAAATATATCAATATTAATGCACTTGGGCCAGAAGTTAAAAAAGTCAGTGACGTTTTAAAAATTGGTGACGTGATTTTGGTCGAGAAGAAAAATAATGACTTTATTTTACGACAAATTCCCGAAGTTAATGGCGCATTTTTAGCGATGGATCCTCATACTGGAAGGGTTTTGGCGATGATGGGTGGTTATGTTGATATGCCTAATCAGTTTAACCGCGCGACTCAAGCCTTAAGACAGCCGGGTTCGACCATGAAGACTTTTGGTTATTTGGCGGCACTTGAAAACGGAATGACTCCAGCCTCGATAATCATTGACGAGCCTATTTCGTTGAATCAAGGTGGAGATTTGCCGCCTTACAATCCAACTAACTATTCTGGCGAATTTTATGGCCCAACAACTTTGCGTCAAGGTCTTGAAAAGTCACAAAACGTCACGACCGTTAGAATGGCCGATCAAGTTGGTCTAGACAAAGTTGTTGAAGTTGTAAAAAGACTTGGTGTTAACGATAATCCACAAAAAATTTATTCACTGGTTTTGGGTTCAACCGAAACAAGTTTGATAAAACTTTTGACCGCATATTCAATAATGATTAACGGTGGAAAGAAAATATCGCCATCAATTATTGAGAAAATTCAAGATCGCGATGGCTCAACAATTTATCGTCGTGATCAAAGAAGTTGCGCCGAATGTATTGTCGTTGGTGATTCTGCTGGCTCACTTCCGGTTTTGCCAGATTTAAGACCGCGCGTTATTGATGATGCGACTTCTTACCAAATCACTTCAATGTTGCAAGGCGTTATCGAAAGAGGAACGGCGGCGCGCGCACGAGGGATTGGAAAAATTATGGGCGGAAAAACCGGAACGACCAATAATTCTTACGATTCTTGGTTCGTTGGTTTTTCTCCTGATTTAATCGCCGGCGTTTATGTCGGATTTGACAATCCGCAAAATCTCGGAAACCAAGAAACTGGTGCTTCAGTAGCTTTGCCAATTTTTATCGATTTCATGAAAGATGCGTTAAAAGACACTCCTTCTAAGCCGTTTCGCGTTCCTAATTCGGTGAAGTTTGTGAAAATTGATCGCACAATCGGAAAATTTCCAACTCCTTCAACACCACGCGAAAATATATTTTTCGAAGCTTTCAAAAATAGCGACGATATAAATTCGGCACTATCTCAAAATATTTTTGATAGAATAATCGGCGGTTCTGAATCGAGTGAAAACGAAGATGAGAAGGAAAATATTGAACCAAGCGGAATATATTAAAGATATATTAAAGAATTGCTAATTGATTTTTTTCAATTAGCAATTTTTATTTTCCCGACTGTTGTTGTTAGGTGAATTTTGTTTTTTGCAACAAGGTCGTGATACTGGCGAAAACTTTTTGTTGGCTAAAAAAGGAAATATTCCGAGTTTAAATCGAAGCTAATTTATCAATCAAAGTTTTAAACCAACCACCTTTAATTTCGAAGCTGCCTTTAATCTTCTCGCGAAGAAGTAGATTCTTCGAGAAATATAACATTCCAAGCGCGCAAGAATAAATCGGAAAATCAAGCTCTTCTGGAATATCTTTTATTTGTGAAGGAAACCCAATTCTAACATTTTTCTCAAAAATTTCTTGCGATAATTTGTCAATTCCAATTATAGCGCAAACGCCGCCAGTTAAAACAATATTGTTGATTAAAAAGCTCGGAACACCAGATTTTTCAATGGTTTCCTTCGTTGCCTCAAGAATTTCTTCAATTCGACAAGTCATAATTTCACACAATTCTCTTTTAGTGAATTTCATCATCGAATTATTTTCATTGTCGGTGATGCGGAATTTTATAATTTCATTTTCTTCAATCGGGCTGATTAAAAGTGTTGCGTTAAGATTTTTTATTTTCTCGGCAATGTTAAAATTAATTCCAAGAATCGTCGCTATGTCTTTGGTTATGTGGTTTCCGCCAATTGGAACGCTTCCGACATAAACTAATTTTCCTTCAAGTAAAAGTGAAAAAGAAGTTACGTCGCCGCCAAAATCGATTAATAATGTTCCAAGATTCATTTCATTTTCACTTAGACATGCAAGTGAAGAAGCATAAGGCTCGACGATATAATTATTGATTGAAAGTTGACATCTTTTTAGGCAATTTTCAATGTTGCGAATTGTGGTTTGTGAAGTTGAAACAGCGTGAAATTTCGCAAAAAGTTTATTGCCTGACATATAGCGCGGATTCTGCACTGGCGACGAATCGTCAATATGATATTGCAGCGGAATAAGGTGAATCATTTCGCGATGTTCTCGTCTAAACTGGTTTCTAACTTTGCCAGCAAGGCTTGAAATGTCGGACGATTTTACCATTTCTGAGGCAATCTTAACATTTTCTTCAATGCGGTTTGACTTAACTTGGTTTCCCGAAATGCTCACCAAAAGGCGCCCAATGTTTAATCCCGCCATTCTTTCAGCTTCAGAAACTGCATTAGTTATTGATTTTTGTGCCAATCTCATATCAGAAATTGCTCCAGCAGAAATGCCCCGCGATTCTTTGTGCGAATATCCTAAAATTTTTATCGTTTCATTATCAATTGCCGCAATCACGCACATCAGTTTAGATGAGCCAATATCTAGGCACGCGATGATTTTCCCTTTTGAAATTTTCGACATTTTATTTTAACAAAATAATATTTTTTAAGTCTATTTCTTATTATCCTTATATTCAAGATAAGTTTTTTTATCTATTCTTAAATCGATAACTTCAAGATCTTTAAGTGCACCCTTGGTGTTATAAATTCTAATTAAATTTTGCCAAGCTTCATCTAAATTTGACGAAGGAAGTTTCGCTAAAATGCCATTTGAAAAGCGGATATTCCACCTTCTATTTCCAACCCAAGTTGCAGAATAAATATCGGCGCTGATTTCGGGGTTTGTCGTCAAAATATTAAAGAGAGATTTTACGTTCAAATTTGCGTCTCTTCCTGATAAAATTATAAGATATTGAAATTCTTCATCATCGTCGATGCTGACTTTATTTCCTTCGCGATCGATGACATATTTTTTTGCACCATCTTGCCAAATTGCAAAAGGATTATATTCGACAATGACAATGTTTAAATGGTTTGGCAGAGTTCTTGAAATATTAATTTTATCAACCCATTCTTGATTTTTCTTGATATTTTGCGCCAAAAGCTTAATCAATGAGTCTGATTTTTTATAGCTATTATTTTTTGCAAAATCTTTTTTTGTTTCTTTTATTATTTCAAGAATTTTTTCTTCTTCAATTCTTTTTAATCCTGTAATTTGAATCGAACTAAAATCATAATTATCAAGGTTTAAATGGTGAAAAAAATAAGAAGATGTTTTGAAATATATTTTATCGAGTGCGTCTGGCTTAAATAATTTTAGTGTAAAAAATGTGATAATTATTAGTGATAAAAAAATCAAAACAAATCGAACAAAATAAGGAAAAATTATAGTATTGAAAAAGCCTCTAATCTTTCTAATTGTTGCGTTATGGAAGATAAAGTCTTGAATTTTATCTTCAAGTTTTTTTGTGTAAAAATTTAAATTCCGCATTTTGCTGAGTTTATTAAATATTCAACAATTTCTTCAAATGAAATTCCTACATGTTTGGCGATTTTTGGAACCAAAGAAGTTGCCGTAAAACCGGGATGAGTGTTGACTTCAAGGAAATAAAATTGATTATCGCCGCCATTTTTATTGTTTAAAATAAAGTCGATGCGACTAACGCCAGAACAGCCAAAATCGTTATGAATTTTTGTGGCAATCTTTAAAACTTCATCATATTTTTCTTTAGAAATTTCGGCCGGCATAATATAATCGGTCATTCCAGCGGTATATTTACATTCATAGTCATAAAATAATTTTTTTGGCCTAACTTCGATGGCGCCAAGTGCTTTGCGGTCCATTACGGCAACTTGAATTTCTTGTCCGGCGATATATTTTTCGATTATCATTTTATCGCCAAATTTCCATTCATAATTTTTTATGTCAAAATTATGTTCGTTAAGAATAACTTCAACTCCAACACTAGAGCCTTCATTAACGGGTTTTATAACGAAAGGTTTACCGATTTTTGCAATTAATTCTTCATTTTTTTTGCCATCTTTTTCTAAGATTTCTGAGCTTGGAATTCTGATTCCAAATGATTCGCAAATTTTTGCGGTCAAAATTTTGTCCATACAAATTGACGAGGCTAAAATTCCTGAGTGAGTGTAGGGAATGTTTAAAATATCGAGCAAACCCTGAACACGACCGTCTTCGCCATATTGTCCATGAAGCGCGTTGAAAACGACATCTGGCTTGATTCTTTTTAAGTCATCGACAATATTGCGCGAAAAATTTATTTTTTCTGCTTTATAGCCAAGATCGGTCAAAGCTTTATAAACAGCCTCTCCAGAGCGATTAGAAACTTCTTTTTCCGCATTCCAGCCGCCCATCAAAACGGCGATTAATTTATTTTTGTTCATCGTTAATTTGTTTAAGTTTCTCGTTTTTTGCAACAATTGCAGATTGTTTAAAGGCTCGATTTCTTTCGCCCACAATCTCTTTTTCGGCGTTTACTTCTTTAAAAACATAATTGCATAACTCTACGAAACTTACGCGATTTTTCTTCGAAATTTCTTTTAGTTTTTGCAACGAATCCATAATTTCTTTAGGAACTTTTCCGCCATATTCTTTTGCAAGCCATTGGCTTTGAAACTGTATTGGATGAGATTCTTGAGCTGATTCTCCAACATAAAAAACAATTGGAGCGACGCCATTTTTAAAGCTGCAATTAACCGTAAGTTTTTTTACCATAAAATATTATTTATTTATATTCGCTAGCTAGTTGCGCATAGTTATCGGCGGAAGTTTTTATAAAGTTTTTTTCTTCCTCACTTAAATTACGAAAGAATTTTGCGGGATTTCCAGCCCATAATTCGCCAGATTTCACAACTTTTCTTGGCGTCAAAACCGCGCCTGCCGCAAGCATTCCATATTCTTCGACGCGTGATAAATCCATAACCACAGCACCCATTCCGATGAAGGCGTTGTCTTCTATAATGCAAGCGTGAATTATGGCGCTGTGTCCGACCGTGACATTGCTTCCGATCAGTGCTGGCGCGCCTTCATTTCCAGTTTTGTTGGCCAAGTGATTTGCGCGCGTGACATGAATTACGGTGTTGTCTTGAATGTTGGTGTTTTCGCCGATTTTCACATTACAAACATCGCCACGAATAACGCATCCATACCATATTCCGCTGTTTTTTCCGATAACGACATCGCCAGAAATAATTGCGTTATGTGCGACGAACGCAGAAGAGTCAATCTTTGGCAGAATTCCGCGATAAGGCAAAATATTGTTCATTGTTATTTATTTTTTGATTGCAAATATTTCTCATATAAATCATTGCGCTTTTCTTTTGTAATTTCAACGGATTTTTTCAATCTCCAATCATTTATATTTTTATGGTGTCCCGATGTTAGAACTTCAGGAATTTCGCGACCTCGCCATGAAGAAGGCCTTGTATAATGCGGATATTCAAGCAAAAACTCACTTTCTTCCATACAAAACGATTCTTCTTTTATTGAATCTGACGCACCCAAAACCCCTTCACAATTGCGTAAAATAGCGTCGATAAGGATGTAGGAAGCTATTTCGCCGTTTGAGAGAATGTAATCACCAATCGAAACTTCTTCAATTTTAAATTCGTCCAAAACGCGCTGATCAACGCCTTCATAGCGTCCACAAAGCAAAACAATCTCGCTTTCTTTAGCCATTTCGCAAGCCATTTTTTGCGTAAAAACCTTGCCGCGCGGCGATAAATAAAATATTTTTGGGTGCGAATTTTTGTCAATATTGGCTTCAATTGCATCAGCAATAACATCGGGCTTCAAAACCATGCCAGCGCCGCCGCCATAAGGAATATCGTCAACAGTTTTATGAACGTCTTTGGCATATTTTCTGATGTTTATGGTTTCTAAACTCCATAATTTATTTTTCAAAGCGGTGCCCGTAATTGAAGAGCCAAGAGGGCCGGGAAATAATTCTTCAAAAAGTGTCAAGATTTTAAAATTTATCATTTTTTATTGATTGATAATTTAAGATATTTTAGTATTATATAGCAAATTTACTAAATTACATCAAAAATTTGACTTTTACTTTTGAAAAAGGCAAAATTTATTTAATTTTTAGAATTTTTTAAATATATTTAAAATGGCGACTTCAAGACAGGAAAAAACCTACAACGAAATTATCGAATATTATAACTTTGCCGATCGCTTGATAAAAGAGGTTGAAGAGTCTTCTCACCAACTTGCGCAAGAACAATTCGAAGCCGTTGAATCTGTCGTTGAAAATCTTGAAAAGTGCGCAGATCAACTTACGACGCAATATATAGAATATGTTAAAAGCGGCGAAGCGAAAGAAGTTATAGAATCCGTCAGAATGGCCTTGAATCAAATATTAGCAAAAATTGAAGAATGCAGAAACAACATTTTAATAATTTATAGCAAACAGAATAATTAGATGAATCAGATTTATAAAAAATTGCGATTTTTAGGGCTTTTATTTAGCGTTGTTGCAATCCTATTTTCTTGCTCGAATTTAATGAAAAATTACGAGAAAAGAAAAATGGCGCAAGACATGACAGACAACAGAAGAGGCCTTTACGGTCAAAGCTACGGACAAATTGACGATCCAGAAAGAGATATTGAATATTAAAATGACTAAAATAAAAGAAATTTTTGAATTTCTTAAACCAGATTTATCAAAAATTGATCAAATAATTCTTGAATTTTCTGTTGGAAAATCACCTTTAATCGAAGAAATTGCTCATCATCTAATTTCATCTGGAGGAAAGAGAATACGCCCAATTCTTCTGGTTTTGTCGTCAAAAATGTGCGACGAAAATGCTAAAAATTATCACAATCTAGCGTCAGCAATTGAACTTATTCACACTGCGACTTTGCTTCATGATGACGTTGTTGACAACAGTTTCGTGCGGCGCGGCAAAAAAACCGCCAACTCAATTTGGGACAACAAAGCCAGCATTTTAGTGGGCGATTTTGTTTTTTCGATCGCGTTTCAACTCATGGTCAAAAGCAACAACCTTAAGGTTCTAGACCTTCTTGCAAAAACCTCAAGCGTTATGGCCGACGGCGAAGTTATGCAGCTTGAAAATTCGAGCAACATTGAAATTTCGCAAGAAAAATATTTCGATATAATTTTCGCTAAAACCGCCGTGTTATTTTCTGCGGCTTGTGAAACTCCGGCTTTGTTTTATGAAAAAAGCGAGAAAGAAATTTCGGCCTTGAAAAATTTTGGTAAAAATTTGGGAATTATTTTTCAAATTATCGACGATATTCTCGATTATTCATCTTCAGCGGCTCAACTAGGAAAAGAAGTCGGCGATGATTTTTTTGAAGGAAAAATTACGCTTCCAATAATTTTAGCTTATGAAAAAGCAAGTCAAGATGACAAAATTATTATCAAGAATTTGTTCGAAGAAAATTTGATGAATCAAGAAAAAAACCAAGAAAATTTTGCAAAAATTCTCGAATTGCTTGAGAAATATCAAGCTTTGCAAGAATCTTATGATTTAGCTTTTAAATATAAAAATTCGGCGATAGAATATCTTTCAATATTTCCAGATTCAATTTATAAAAATTATTTACTCGAAATTTTACAATATTCGCTAGAAAGAACTAAATAACTGATGCAAGTTAAAAATTCTCACAGAAAACTGTTAAAATTGGCGCTGTTTTTGTTGCTTCTTGCGCCTTGTCAAAACTTAAGTGCACAAATCATCGACAGCTCTTTTTATCAATGGACAATCTACGAATTGCAATCTGACGAATTTGACGAGAAAAAATGCTATATGATAACTTATCCCATAAAATCGGAATCTGACCATAATTATCGCGAAAAGCCATATATTATGATTACGCGCTATCAAAATAGAAGGTTCGAAGAAGTCAGTGTTTTCAGCGGTTATGAATATAAAATTCACAGCAAAGTTTTGGTTGCAATTGATGATAAAAAATTTTTGTTGACGACAAACAAAGATATGTCTTGGACTAAAAATAAAAATGAAGATGTTTTTATCATACAAAAAATGCTCGACAGCGCTTCTTTGAAAGTGCGCTCAGATTCTGCGATTGGCACATTTGCGGTCGATGAATATTCTCTCAAGGGCATTGCTAAAGCTTACAACAGGCTTAAGAAGATTTGCGAATAAAGATTTTCCAAAAAACTCTTGAATTTCTCTATAAAATAATTACAATATTAGGCGGTGAGGGTAGGCGACATTTTTGGCTAATCTGGTCAGATTTGAAAAAAAGCAGCCATAACTAGAAATTCGGGTTATCCTCACTATTTTAATTATACCATTTTCCATTAATATTTAACTTATAATTTCGGTCTGAATTATTTGCCTAAAAAGCTAATTATTAATAGAAAATTGTATTAAAGTTTCTTGGCACTAGGCGATTTATATCGAAGGCAAAATCTTCTATGCACAATTGATGTTTAATCAGAGTTTTGGTCGCAAAAATCTAAAAAATAAAAAATGTCAGAAAATTCTTATTTAGTTTTAGCTAGAAAATATCGTCCGCAAAATTTCGACGAAGTTATGGGACAAGAGGTTTTGGTCACAACTTTATCGAACGCGATAAAAAATAATCGCCTTCATCACGCCTATATTTTAACGGGAATTCGCGGCGTTGGAAAAACCACGACCGCTAGAATCATCGCGAAAACACTGAATTGCCTTGATGCAAATTTGGCGCAAAATGCTAAATCTTGCGGAGTTTGTGACAATTGCAAAGCGATCTCGGTTTCTAAGCACCAAGATGTGATAGAAATTGACGCCGCAAGCAGAACTGGCGTTGACGACATACGCGAAATTATTGATTCGGTCGCTTATGCTCCGGTGATGGCGAAGTATAAAATCTATATCATTGATGAAGTTCACATGTTAAGCAACTCGGCTTTTAACGCGCTTTTGAAGACTTTAGAAGAGCCACCTTCTCACACTAAATTTATTTTTGCAACAACAGAAATTAAGAAAGTTCCAATTACGATTTTGTCGCGCTGTCAGCGTTTTGACTTGCGCAGACTAGATGAATCAGAAATTTCGTCACATCTAAAAAATATTTTACAAAAAGAAAATTTCGAGTTTGATGAAACCGCGCTAAATTTAATCGCAAAAATGTCTGAAGGTTCAGTGCGTGACGCTCTGTCGCTTGCAGATCAAGCTTTGTCGGCCAATAATCACCAGAAATTTTTGCCATCTGACATCGTCGTAAAAATGCTTGGTTTAAACGACCAAAGCAAAATTGTTGAATTATTAGAAAGTCTTTTAAGTGGAAATTTTCAAGAATCTTACAGCAAATTTAACGAAATTTATTCTTATTCTTGCGATATTTCGCAATTGATTTCTTCGTTGATGGAAACTGTTCATCAAATAATGAAAATCAAGCTTTTGCAAGGTGATTTTGATGATGCAATTTCGCCAACTATTAAGAATAAATTAGAGGAAATTGCTGCAAAAATTTCGGTCGCAGCAATTGCTAAAATCTGGCAAATTTTGACCAAAGGCTTCTCAGAAATTAATTTTGCAAGTTCACAAAAAATTGCTTTTGAAATGTTGTTGATGAGAATTTGTCATTTGTCAACTCTTCCAAATTTAAGTGAAATTTTAGCTGAAATTGAACAAAATAAAGAATCAAATAGCGATAACTCGCAACAATTTGAAAATAATGTTGAAAAAAAACTTGATGAAAAAAATAATAATGTTAAAGATGATAGTATGAGCAACGAAATTGCCAATGAAATTTTGCGCAGTTTTGAAGGTGCTAAAATAATTACATAAATATGAATCAAGTTAATCAAGAGAAAAAAATCAAAGTTTTAATCGCCGAAGATGAGAGAGATATTCGCGAAACAATCGCTGAAATCCTTGTTGATGAAGGATTCGAAGTTTTTGAAGCGCAAAATGGCAAAGACGGTTTTGAAATTTTTCTTGAAGTAAAACCTAATGTTGTTATTTCAGATATCATGATGCCCGAGCTTGACGGTTATGGGTTTTTAAAACTAGTGCGCGAAAGTCGCGACAAAAATAATATGGCTCCGTTCATTTTTTTAAGCGCACTGGGTCAAAAAGAAAATATTATCAAAGGTGTAAATTTATCCGCGAATGATTATTTAATTAAACCAATCGATTTTGAAATTTTGATTGCTAAAATTAAAGAAAAGGCAACAAGCGCGACAAAGCTTCAAAAGGCGCATGACACGGGAATAAAAAATATCAAAAGTCAAATTTCGGTTGTTCTTCCTTCTGAAATTTTTTCTTATCTTGATTCAATCACACAAATGTTGAAAATCTTGAAAGAACAACCTTACGGCCCGTTTCCTCATCGCAGATATCTCGAAGACATAAATAAATTATATTTCGACGTGGTAAAATTGAAAACCACGGTCACAAATTCTCTCGATCAAAATGTTATCGACAGCAGATTAAGCGCCGATGAAGAAATTTTTTCTTTGGCGAATTTTATCGACCAAGCAATAATCAATCTGCCCGACAGAATCAAGTCGAGAGTAGAATTTGAAAGGCCATATGAAAGCGAATTTTTGCCAAAAGTCAAAATGGATAAAACAGTTTTAATCGATATAATAAAAAGATTAATCGCTGGAATTATTAAGTCTGAGCAAGATTCATCGCTAAAAATTTCGATGATTACTGACAATTTAAATCAAATGGTGGTAATTTTTTACATCAATTCACACCTAGATTTGCAAGACATTGAGCATAATATTGATTATGCAAAAATTCAACAAATTAGCGATGTTCAAAGCTGTTATTTTAAAATCTCGGGACAAGCAAAAAATGTTAACGCAACGCTGACAATTCCGTCTTTTAGGCTTATAAGTTAATTCGTGCTTGAAATTATCTAATCTTAATTCTATAATTTTGAAGTTATCAATTTTAATTTTTTTATGAAAGTAAAATATTTACCACTTATATTACTTATCGCAATTGCATCTTGTGCACCAACTATCAAAAATTTTGATCAATATCAAAAACAATTTTTGTCAAAGTCGCAATTTTTGCCAACACAAGATCAAATTGAAGGAAAGCCCGTAAAAATCGTGGTTTTTTCGCTTGAAGAAAACGCGAATCAAGTTGCGGTTCAGGCCGGTCTTGGCGCTTCAATTGCCAATGGCCTAGAAAATGTTTTAACAAAAAATCGCTTAGCAACTCTTGTTGACAGAAACGCCGCACTAAAATTGCAAAAAGAAATTCAGCTTGCAGAAATGAATAAAACAGGCGCTTACAAAGGTCCGCAAATCGCTGATTACGCAATTTCTGGCGCAATTTCTAACGCAGGATTCACCAAAAAATATAACAGCGCTTCAAATTATTTTGACGCAAAAAGACAAGTTTTCGTTGCGATTCCGCCAAGTTTTTCTTATAAATCTGAAGTCAGTGGAAATATAAAAATTTATGAATTGCCTTCAATGGCGGTTGTTGATAATGTTGAGTTTAGCGGAACATCTTCACGCAAAGAAAACGTCCAGCAAAATGGCGGATTGTCACTTGGTGCATTAAGAATTGGCGGCCAAGAAACTGAAGGCGAAAATCGCGACGACAGTCTAGTTCGAAAAGCCGGACAAGACGCGGTTTCTGACATCGAGGTCGACATTAAAAACATCTTGGCAAAAAGAGGATATATTTTAGAAAAAAGAACACTTGAGAAAAAAACAATATTTAAAATTACTTTGGGCTCGTTTAGCGGCTTGAAACATGGCGACAAACTTGAAATTATTGGTGAATATGAAACCGAAAATCCAATTACGCAAAATCTTGAAGTTGAAAGAAAAATTATTTCTGAAGGAATTGTCACAGACCTGATCGATCCAAAAACTTCTTGGATTGTCTTGAGTGATGAGAAAAAAGCGTCACAAATAAGACTTGGTGACTCGGTAAAAATGAAATATAAAAAAAGCCAGATTCAAAGTTTAATTAGAACTGCGCAAAAACTTTCTAATTAATTGATGATGAATTTTAACAAAAGTTTTAAGGAAATTACTTCAAATTACGAATATTTCGTTTTTGATGTTTGGGGCGTTATACATGATGGCGTTCACGCCTATCCAAACGCGACACAAACTATTATTGATTTAAAGCGAGAAGGTAAAAAGATTTGTTTTTTGTCAAATGCTCCAAGGCGCGCTTTTAAAGTGGCTGAAGTGCTTAAGAAATATGGCATTGAGCAAAATTATTATGATTTTATTTTAACATCTGGCGAAGCAACTTTTATCGATTTAGAAAAAAATCAAAAGAATAATTTTAAAAATTTCGGTAAAAAATATTTTTATATCGGCCCAGAAAAAGACCTAGATTTGCTTGAAGGTCTTGATTATGAAATGGTTAAATCAGCGAAAGAAGCAAATTTTGCGATTACGACCGGATTTGATCACGATCATTCGGTAATCGAAGAAAAAATGTCGCAAATCGTTGACGCAGTAGGAGAAAAATTGCCACTAATTTGCGTTAATCCAGATATGATGGTGATTAGAAAAAGTGGCGAAGAAATGCTGTGTGCTGGCGTAATCGCCAAGAAATATGAAGAATTATTGGGTAGCGTTATTTATTATGGAAAGCCCCATTTGTCAGTTTATAATATGACTCATGAACTTTTCGGTAAAAATATCGAGAAGAAAAAAATTCTTGCGATTGGCGACGGACTTGAAACAGACATAAAAGGTGCCAATAATTTTGAGATAGACAGTGTTCTTATTACAAGTGGAATTTTAAGCAATAAACTTGGAGTAAAATATAACCAAAACGCTGACGAAGACAAAGTAAAATATCATTGCGAATTGCAAAATGCTTTTCCAAAATATGTAATACCAAATTTGTAAATTTAAAATATAAAATTATGAGAAACTACGCTAAAAAAAGAAAATTCAGAAGACTTTTAACAATCACGGTTTTGGCTTGTGTTGCAACATATTGCTTGGTTGTATATTTCAAAAAATATAAAAGTGACGATGTGAATTTAGTCAAGATAAACAAAGAAAGAATCTCGAAAGAAGATATTTCTAAAAAAATCTCAGAAGTTTTTTCTTCTAATAATTCTGACATAAATATTCCTGAAATCGAAACTTTGCCGCAAGGAGTAATCGAAACTTTTGCCAAAGAAATTTATCTTGAAAAAGAATTAATAAAAAGAGCAAAAAAATCGGGAGTTTCAAGTGATTTAGAAGTTAAAAATAAAATCAAAGAAACTAAAAACCGAATTTTGATCGACGCTTATTTGCAAAAAGAAATCGCACAAAATGTTGATGATGAAAAGGTTAAGCAAAAATATCTTGATTTAACCGGAAATGTTCAAGGCAAAAAAGAATATTCAATTTCTCACATAGTTGTCGCGTCTCAGGATGAAGCAAACAAGATTTATAAAGCTTATAACGAAACAAGTCCTGCAAAAAAATCGCAAAAATTTGCTGAACTTGCAAAAAAATATTCTATCGATAAACAAAGCGCAAATCAAGGCGGAAAGCTTGGCTATGTTCTCGAAGATGGCGTTACGAAAGAAATTGCTGAAGCGATGGTAAAATTGACTAAATCTCAATATACCAAACCAATTCAAAGCGAATTCGGCTGGCACATCGTGAAAGTTGAAGATATTCGTCAAGCTAAAATATTGCCATTTGAAGAAGTTTCTGAAAGCATAAAGCAACAAATGATAAAAGAAACTACTGATAAAATTTATCAAGAAATTTTCGGTGATGCAAAAATAAAATTTCTTCTTGAGAAAAAAGCTGTAAAAGAAGAAAAAAAGATTGAAGAAAAAGAATCGCAAAAAACTGAGCCTGTGCAAAGCAAAGCTCCGCAGTCAGAAGAAATTGTGATTGATGAAAATATGGTTGAACCTCAAAACTAAATGATGCAAAGAAAAAAATTCGAGTCTAGTCAAAAAAATAAAAATTCTGGGATTTGGATTTTTGGAAAACATCCGACATTTATGGCGCTTGAAAAAAAGCGCCGTAAAATTTATCAAATTCTTGTTACTCAAGCTTCACTTAATATTCTTGGCGAATTCTTGAAAAAAACCAATCTTCAGAGTTTGAAAGACAAAGTTAGGGTTGTCGATAATAATTATATCGAACTCATCATCGGCAAAAATCAAATTCATCAAGGTTTTGCGCTTAATTGCTCAAATTTAGAGGTGAAATATCAAAACGATCTTATTGATGAACTCGAAAACATCAAAGAAAAAGGCGCAAAACTTCCGACACTTTTAATTATGGATCAACTCACTGATCCGCATAATATTGGCGCGATTATCCGAAGTGCGAGTGCTTTTGGTGTCGATAAAATAATTTTTCCTGAAAATAATTTCGCCAAAGAATCGGCAATTATGGTTAAATCTTCGTCGGGCACGATCGAAAATGTCGATTTATTTATGGTGGTCAACCTCAGTAAATTAATGGAAAAATTGAAGCAGCTTGACTATTGGTGTGTTGGCCTAGCGGGAGAGGCGAAATCTGAACTATTGGCAATTTCTAACTATGAAAATATCGCCTTAATTATCGGCTCGGAAGGCGACGGAATTAGAAGTTTGGTCAAAAAAAATTGCGATTTGTTGGTAAAAATCCCGATGAATCGAGATGTTGAAAGTCTGAATGCCTCGGTTGCTTGCTCGATTGCACTTTATGAAATCTCTAAAAACGCTAAAAAATAATCATTTTGCATCATTTTTTTGTTAATTTGTGAAAAAATCAAGAATTTACTTGCCAAAAGCCAAAAAATGTGGTACAATCAGCTAATTATTAATTAATTTAACATTTCAAATATGCCAAGTTTTGACATAGTTTCTAAATTAGATATGCAAGAAGTCGACAATGCGGTTAATTCTGTTCTGCGCGAATTGACTAATCGTTATGATTTTAAAGGCGCAAAATTTTCGCTTGATGTCGACAGCAAAGAAAACAAAATAACCATACATTCTCCCGATGAATATAAACTTGGGCAAATTCGCGACTCTCTTAAGGTTCAGGCTACAAAAAGAGGAATTGACGTAAAATCATTTGAATTTGAGAAAGAAGAGGGCGCTTCGGGCAATTCATTTCGCCAAGTTGTGAAATTAATAAATGGAATTGAGCAAGAAATTGCTAAAAAAATTACCAAAGATATTAAGGACAAAAAACTCAAGGTACAGGCTTCAATTCGCGGCGATGAAGTTAGAATTGAGAGCAAAAATCGCGATGATTTGCAAACAATTATGCAATTTATAAAATCAGCCGGCTATGATGCGGCGCTACAATTCATTAACTTTAGAGACTAAAATGCTTAAAGGGCTAAAAAATCTATTTGGTGGCATTTTCAAAGCTCTTAAGGGCATATCGTCCATTCTTGTTGGCCTTCCCGTTGGTTTCGCACTTTCTGTGTGTACATTCTCTTTTTATCTGGTTATGGAGGGCGTTAACATCCTTAATGCTCATGTAAAAAAAGCGCTTGGAACCGGCAAAAAACAGCTTGTTTACGAACCAGTTTTGAATGCAATAACCAATTTCTTCTATGATGCGACGGCCTCTATTTGTACAAAATGGGCGCTTCGATATGAATTAAAAGCTCTTGAAGAGATTGACAAAAAAGCTGGACAATATCTTGAAAGAAAGGGTTATGAGAATAAAGGTGGTCAATATTCTGCGCATGTTTATCCAGATCTTGACCCCGAAGCGCCAGCTGATAGAGACGTCGATGGAAAATTGGGCAAGCTTTGGCAAGAATTAGGAAGTTCAAGAGTGCCTTCATCTTACTCTCAAAAAAAAGGAGAGGGAAGTGAACTGAAAGAGAGATTGCTGCCAGATTCAACAATAAAACCAAGATCGGCGATAAGAACCAGCGCATCAGAACTTGTTCCGCCTAGCCGCCGCCAATAAAATGGACGATTTCAATTCTGTCTCCATCTTGCAAAACAGAGACTTCGAAAGAGTTTAAGTCTGCGATCTCAAGATTTCTTTCTATCGCAATTTTTTTTGAATCAAGCTCAAGATTTTGAATTAAGTCAGCAATAGAGATTCCTTGTTCAAAGAATTTTTCTTCACCATTTAAAATAATTTTTATTTTAGACATAGCCTATTTTTAAATTGAATTTCAATTATTGTGGCGTTATTATAAAATAAATAAAGTACAAAATCAAATTTTTAGTTTGTGAAACTGTATAATAAATATATTTTTGACAGAACATCGAGGGTTTTTTTTGCAATTTTAATATTGCTCGTAACCTTAATTTGGTTTAGTAAAACCATCACTTTCGTAAAATATATCACAGAAAACGGCATTGAATTGTCGCAATTTTTATTCTTATTTATCCTAATTTTACCTTGGCTTTTGCTGTTCATAATTCCAATTTCTTTGTTTGTCGCGATATTATTCATATTCAATCGTTTAATTGCAAATAACGAGATCACAATTTTAAAAAATGCCGGATTAAGCAATATAAAAATTGCGCGATCAGTTATTTCAATTGCGATTTATGCGACTATTTTTTGCTTCGTAATTTCACTTTTTTTAATGCCATATTCAAACAAAAAGTTGCGCCTAGTAAGATCAGATTTTGAGAATAATTATAGCAATATCGGTTTTAGCGAGGGGGTTTTTGAAAGTTTAAAAAGTCTTACGATTTACACAAAAGAAAAGAATAAAAATAATCAACTTTTCGGAATTCTTCTTCACGATGAAAGAAATGAGCAATATTCAATGACGATTACGGCTGAAAGCGGAAATCTATCTTTTGAAAACAACAAGCTTTTACTTTACATGAAAGACGGCACGGCACAACGTTTTGACCGTGCAACTTATAAATCTGAAATTCTTACTTTTGACGATTATGTTTTTAACTTAAGTGACAATAGCACTGACGAAGAAAAAACGATGAAATGGAAAGCAAAAGAAAGATATGTTCATGAATTAATAAACCCAAAAGACGATTTGAACGAAGTAAATATCGCAAAATATCGCGCAGAGCTTCAACAAAGAATAACTTGCCCGTTAATGTCAATTACGATGGCACTTATTGCTTTATCGGTTATTTTAAGCGGAAGCTTCAATCGTAGAGAAAATAGCATCAACATCGTTACAGCAAGCGTACTTGCCATTGTTTTTTTAACAAATACAATGATTGTTTATCGTCTAATTGAAACAAAATTTTATTTAACTCCACTGTTATATTTAAATTTTATATTTTTTATTGGATTGTCGATAAAATTACTTTTGCCAAAAAAATCTTTGTATTTAAGAAATGACTAATTCACCACTTTCAAAAAAAATAAATCTTTATTTTGCAAAATTTTTTATTTTAAGATTTTTGCAAATTAATTTGGCCTTTTCTCTGATAATTTTCTTTATAAATTTTATCGAGGCTCTTGATAAAACCGCTAATTCTAGCGCTTCAGTTTTTGTTATAATTTCGATGGCTTTTTTACTTATTCCTGATTTTCTAAATGATATAGCTCCTTCTCTGGTGCTGTTTGCGGCCATGATGACATTTTTTCTATTGTCGATAAAAAGCGAAATAACCATCGTAAGAAGTTGTGGATATTCAATGTGGCACATCATAAGTCCCGTTGCATTTAGCGCATTTTTATTGGGAATTTTTTGGATTACAATTTTTTCTCCCGTTTCAATAAAAATGATGAAAAAATTTAACGCGCTCGAAGGTCAATATGTTAATAACGAAATTCGTGAATCCGTTGAATCCTCAACTGGAATTTGGATAAAACAAAAAAATGAAGAAAATAAAAATGAAGAAATTATCATTCAGGCGAAAAAAGTTTATAAGGAAGATCTTGAATTAAACGAAGCTTCTGTTTGGTTTTTCGATAAAGATGGAAAATTTTATCAAAAAATTGACAGTAAAAAAATGTTTTTAAAAGATGGTTATTGGCTTTTAGAAGACGCAATCATAAATGATTTTAAAATTTTGAATGAATCGAAAAAAGAATATAGAATTCCCACTAGCTTAGAGGCTGATTTTGTTATTGACAAAGTGGTGAGCAATTTTCAAAATGTAAAATTATTTTCAGTTTTTTCTTTGCCCAAGATAATTTCAAGCCTGAAAATGGCGGGTTTTCAATCTGCTAAATTCGAAGTTTATTTTAATAATATGTTGGCAAAACCAATTTTATTCGCGGCAATGACTTTGATTGCGTGCTTTTTTGGCGTCAATAATTTTCGCAACCAAAATGTCGCTCTGGTCATATTTCTTGGTACAATTTGTGGCCTTGCATTATATATAACTCTTAGCTTCATCGCAGCTCTAGGTTCATCGCGACTAATTCCGGTTTTCGCCTCAACTTGGATTATCACATTCATATGTCTTGCGATCGGAATTTTATTGATTTATAGAAAAGAAAATGCGTGATTTTATTCTAAAATTTAATTCTTCAATAAGAGAAATCCTGGTTTCTTTGGTGAAATTTTATCAATATATATTTTCTCCTTTTTTGGGCGCAAATAAATGTCGTTTTAATCCAACCTGTTCAAATTATATGATTGAAGCAATTCGCAAAAAAGGAATCATAAAAGGTTTGTGGCTTGGAGCCTTGCGAATTCTCAAATGCAACCCATTTTTTTCTGGCGGAAACGACCCTGTAAAATAATTATAAAAACTACTATAAAATTAGTTTTAATCTTATATTCTATAATCAGCCAATTTTATTACTAAAATTTGATGATAAGAATAATTATTTTCAACCTATCACTGTCTTTAAGCCTTTTATTTAGTGCGCTTGAAGCTTTTTGTGCTGAGAAAAATTTGCCCGAAGAAATAAAAGTCGACAACGATGTAAAAATAGAAACTTTAGACGAAATAACGTCGCAATTAGAAGCGCAAAAAAAAGCTGAAGAACCTTTTAACGAAAAAGATGTTAAAATTGACTTAGAGTCGCTTGGGTTAGACAAAGTTGAAGAAGTTAAAAATGATGAAGTGCCAAAATCAGAAGTTAAAGAGCAAATTGCATTGCCTGAAGTGCAAAAGATAGAGCCAAAAAAAGTTGAAGTGCCACAGCCAGAAGAGAAGCCGACCTCAGATTTATTGTCAAGAATTCAGGGATTCTTGAAAAATACAGAAAATAAAGTAGAAGAAGAAGTTGTAAAAATAGAGCAAAAAATAGAAGGAAAAACAGCGGATGAAATCAATCGAATTGAAAAAGAAAAAGCTGACAAGATCAAGAAAGACGCCTTAGAAGCGAAAAAAAATAAAAAATCGCAAGAGTTAAATGCAAAACAAAAAAAACGTCATGAAGAAAAAATTGCAAGACTAAATAAATTGCGCAAAACTTATTTAATCGAACTTGGTGAAGAGTCGCACGAAGAGAGTTATTCGAAAGATAAAACTAAAATTATCGTTCCGCAAGAAAAGTTTTTAAATTGGAGCGATCGTTTTGAGTCGAAAGAATTGCCTGCGCCACCAATACTTGACGAGTTTCGCGGCAATGACAATAAACATATTCCGCGAGTTTTGAGCGCGAAAGAAAAAATCGATATTTTATTTGAAACGATTTTAAACAGAGAGGTCGCGGCTTTTAACGACGCTTACAAAGAAATTGTTAACCCAGATGCTTACAATAGCAAGGGAGATACGATTTTAACATATTCGATTTTATTTCAGCGTTATCCTGTGATAACTTCGGTTTTGATAAAAGGTGCCGATCCTGATTTGCCAAACAGACTGGGGCACACGCCTCTTGATATTGCAATTGAAATGATAGATTTAAAAGCGGTGCAAATTTTACTTGATATGAACGCCGACATCGATTATGTTGATGAGCATAACAGAACTTATTTAATGCATGCAGCTCGAGCGGGATATTTGCCCATTGTGCAATTGTTTGTTGAAAGCGGCGCCGACGTAAACGCTTCTGACGTTTATGGTCACACGGCTTTGTCGATTGCTTATAGACATAAAAAAGAAATCATAGCACGATATTTATTGAAAAATGGCGCCAAAGCTTGGATCGAAAAACCTTACACGCCAGACAAGCAAAGGCTTATAAAAGATTTACAAAATAGATGGAAAAAACCAAAACTTAACGCGAATTGAATATTTTTACTAAAAAATACATCGACATTTATGCTTCTAATAAGCTGTTTTCTGGCCTTGTTAAAGTTATAAAAATTTTCCTTATATCATTATTTTTTAATTTTTCTCAGCTAGTTTTAGCCTCGGATTATTCTGATTTTCAAGATGTAGGAATAACTTCGCTGATGCAATCGGCCGCAAATAATGATGTTGAGGGCGTTAAATTTTTTACCAGAATTTCTGCGTCAAAAATTAATCAGCAAAATATCGGTGGCGCGACTGCTCTTCACATTGCGGTTAGAAATAATAATATTGAAATCGTTAAAATTTTACTCAACTTTGGCGCTGACGTAAACAAAATCGATAATGATGGATTTAATCCCGCTATGCGCGCGGCTTATCTTGGAAATTCTGAAATATTAAAAATCTTGCTTGATAAAAATACCGATGTTTCAAAGCTTAACAATAAAGCTGAAAGCTTGATAATTCAAAGCGCGGCCTCGGGTTGCGACGAGTGTTTGCAAGTCGTGCTTGCGAAAGTTGTCCCAAGCAGAAATTTTGAAGTTGAAGAACTGAAAAACCAGTTAAGTCAAGCCTTTACAGTTGCTTCATGGAGAGATAATCAGAAACAGAAAGAAATTCTGCTGCAATTCCTTGATAAACTATCAAAAGATTTTGTGAAAAAAGAATTCATAATAAAACAAGAAACCACGAATGTTGCAAAGGTTGAGACGTCACTCGAGCCAGAACCTAAAAAAGTTGAGTCGTTTGTTAACAGCGGCTCGCAAGAAAAATTTATTGATATCGCGCCAGAAAATAATGAGGAAAATAAGCGAAATAAAAAAGTTTATATTTTTAAAATAGGCGAGGCGGCTATTCCCGCAAAAGTTATTTATGAAGAGAGTCCAAAAATAAAGACAAAAACCTACAAATTGATCACGCCAAATGATGAACAGGTCACTAAGTCATCTGGAGGCAAGGTTTATAAATTTAAAGCTGGCGATGAAAAATCTTTACGCAAAAAGAGAAGAGCTAAAATCAAGAAACCGGTCGCAATCAAGCAAGATCAAGAAGCGATGATTAAGGAAGAAATTATTTTAGAACTAAAAGAAAATGATAATCAGGAAGATAAAATTATAACTTTCGACGGAAAAAATGTTCGGTCGCAAAATCCGAGTGAAATTAAAAATAGTGACCAAGAAATTGACAAAACTTTTATAATAAAATAAGTCCAAAAGCAAATCGCGACTCTCAAGATCAAATTCCCATTGATGATTAAAAGCGAGGAATAATTTGCGCGTCAATATTAACTTAACGCGCAAAATTATTATTTCTTGAACATCAACTGAGCAATATCAACCATTCTAAATGAAAACGCCCATTCGTTATCATACCAAGAAGCGATTTTTACAAAATTACCAACTGCTTTTGTTTGAGTAGAATCAAAGCACGAGCTAAATTTGTTGTGAT
>CAMCFD010000015.1 GCA_945874115.1 Rickettsia typhi
ATGAAAATTAAAAAATTTATTATTTCCCACGCAGGATTGGGTTTGCAACCCAGTCCCCCACGCAGGACGGGGTTTATAACCCCGTCCTAACTTTCATGTAAACTTTAAGTAACAGTAAAGTTGACATGAATATTAAGGAATGGGTTACAAACCCATTCCCGCGGTGAATCTGAATATGACAAAACTTTTTACACCAATTCTCAAGTCAGCGCAGAAAATGGAACTTTAACTTTAACCACCGGCAATGACGCAAATATTTCTGGTGCAAATCTTTTAGCAAAAAATGTTGATTTAAATGTCGGGAACAATTTAAATGTAGAGAGTAAGCAAACTGAGGAGGATTTCTCAAGCAGCGGCTTTGGTTTTAACTTTGGAGTTGGCGTTGGAGCAAGTGGTGGCGGCAATGTTAGTGCTGGTTTCAACATGAGCAATGCTGATATGCATAGGCTTTGGGTTGATGATATTACTACAATTAAGGGAACTGAATCGATGAATGTGAATGTGGGGCGAGATTTGAATTTAACTGGTGCGGCGATTCTTTCGGATGATTTGGCTTTGGCGGTGGGTGGTGATATTAATAAGAAAGAATTGCGGGATTCTTATTATTCGGAGAGTATGAGTTTGGGGGTTTCGGCTAGTGTTGCGGTTGGTGGAAATCAAGCTACAGAACCGGGAACTGGCGGTAAACCGAATCAATCTCCGGGGGGATCAGCTTCGATTTCTGGGTCTTATGCACAAAATGAATCGAACCGCACAGTTTATGCCACGATTGGTGGGCTTGATTCTGATCTTACAAGCGAAACAAAAACTATGATTGGCGGTGATTTTGAGGGAAGTTTGACGGTTGATTTTAGGTTGTTTTCTGAATCGGGGAGAAAACAAATTGGAAGAGAGTTGAATTTCAGCAAAGATTTGGCTTTTATTCCTCTTGAAACTATTTATGAAACTTACAGCCAGCAAGATAAAGGCGGAACAAATACCCTTGACTCACTTGGCAATAAATATTCAACTCTTCAAGATTTAATGTTTAATCCGAAATTAACCGCTAAAGATTTAACTAAGGATTCAGAAAAACTTATTGCTTATAACGGAAAAGAAGTTGATCAAAGTTCTGATGCGTCTGGTGCTTTAGGGTTTTATGATCGAGATAAAAATACTTCTGCAATAAATGTAGGAGGAAGTCAATCTAATTCACAATTGGCAGGATCACTATCGCATGAAAATTATCACGCTCAGGTTGATAGCCAAGGAATAGCTTACTCGCAAGCCGAAGAAAACACTGCGCATAATATTGGTGATTTTACGCAAAGTAGGTTGGATGCTTATCAATCGGATAATACCAACTTCCAGCTAACTCTTCCTCAAGTAACAACAGATTATAATAATTATGCTAACGGAGTGATATTTGGTAATAATGTGAGTCCGTTACGAGATTCTGTTATAGTTCAAAATATGACAAAAAATTGGGATAGCTTTGGTCCTAGATGGGTTAATCCAAAAACAGGAGACGTTTCAAAAGTTCCTCTGAAGGATTATCAATTAAGAGATCCTTCGCACCGAGGAAATGATCTTTCTGCTCCTGCTGGAAAAATTATCAATTCTGCCTTTGATGGAAAAGTTATAGCATCGAGAGTAGCTAAAGGATATGGAAATACTATAGTAGTTGAAGGACGAGATCCAGATAATGGACAAAAAATATGGGCTCTATATGGTCACATGCAGCAACCATCTACTTTAAAAGCTGGTGATCCAGTTATGGAAGGTCAATTAATTGGTTTGGTAGGTAATACTGGAAAAAGCCAAGGTAATCATCTACACTTTGGTGTTAATGCAGGTAATTCAAATGGAAATTTTGATTACAATAAAGGTTGGATAAATCCAAGTGAAAAGAACTATGGTATGTATGATAATTTACAAGATACGCCAGCTTATCAACAAGGAAAATCACAATCAATTATTCAACAAAACAAATCTCAATAATTATGAAATTAAATAAACTTTTAGCCACATATTTAGTCACGGTTATTATACTAATTGGATCGGGATGTTATGTTTTAGATCGAGCAAAGTCGGAAATATATTTTAACATATGGTTAAACCAGATAACAAATAAAAGCAGACAAGGAGTTTTATTTAAGGTAAAAGATTTTGAATCAGGATTGAGGGATAATAGTTATAAAGTAAATGACACCGCTTTTGCCATGGGAAGTTTAGAATCATACATAAAATATAATCGAAACAAGAAGATTCTGAACATATTTTTAAGTATACCTAAGGTAGAAAATGGAATTTCTCACTCTATGAGATTTAATGAAATAAAAAAAGATCAATCAAAAGCAATATGTAGAGATGCTTATCTGGCGGTAATGCATTACAGCTCTCTTACAATTGGCGGGGAAGAGTTTTCAAGTATATCGGATTTTGTCAAAGTGGTAAAATGTAATTTTTTGTCTGAAAACATAGAAGATTTAACTGCCCCAGAAATTTCTAGTGGTGGCTGGATGTATAGAATAAATGGTGGAAATGAGCAACCCACTGAAATAACTGGTGAATAACTTAGTTATATGAGAAGAATTGCAATCATAGCAGGACGTGGTTTGCAGCCCCGTCCTAGCTTTCATGTCAACTTATTACAGCAATAAAGTTGGAATTGACATGAATATTAGATAATGGGTTACAAACCCATTCCCGCCAAGGGCGCAAATCAATCGCGCTTAATCACTTCAACTAAAAAAGAAAATAAGTTAGTCTATTTTGAGATCAGTACAAATTTTTGTTAACGGTAAAGTTATTTTTCATGTACAAATCAATGTACAAATTCAGCTGTCGAAACCACTTGCGCCATTTTTTCAAATCAGGCCCCTGCAACAAAATCTTGTAATTATCGATCGTTAATTTGCAAAGATTTAAAAAACATCAAAAAGAGTTTTTTAACACCCTAAAAATCCTTCCTTCGAACATCGCAAAACGCCATACAAGCCATCAGTGGAATATAAATCAAGCTCTGCAAGAAAATCACCCAAATCGCGCTAAAATCACTAATGCCATAAACCAGCCACGAGCTTTGTGTAAAAAGGTCGAGTCGCGGGAAAATTACGGACAAAAATTTCAGAATGTAAGGTAATGCGCCGTTTTTTATTTGGGCGAATTCGCTTGGAAAATCGATGGCCATGACGAACAGTCCCATCAGGCGCGAGACTATATAGAAAGCCATCGCGGACAATATTGACAAAAATGAATTTTTCAAAATAAGTGAGCACATTAGCGCGAAAGAAATCACGATTAATAATTCACAAAATAAACTCAAAAACCAGATTAAAGTGCCGATTTCATTGAGTTTGACGAGAGCTGAAAATGCGATGAAAAGCGCGATTAATATCAATAATGACGTAATAAAAAATCCGGTTAAATAAGCTAAGACGAACTTTTCGCGCGAAACGGGTTTTGAAATTATGAACTCGACTTCTTTGTTTTCAAAGGCGCGCGAGATGTTGAGGCACACAAATAAAATCATACCAAAAATTATGACGATTCGCGCAGCGCCAGCGATATAAACGATTGCGGTTTGTTTTTGTTCGACCAAAGTTGTGTTTCCAAGGAAAATTGCGACGCCAAAAACTGCGATCAGCGCTAGAAATATGCTGAGATAAACCTTGTCGCGCAGACCAGAAAGTAAAATATATTTTATTATTGGTTTCATTTTTTAAAAGAATCGGCGTCGATTTGTGTCGAATTTTTCTTGAATATCGCGATCAACTTTATGTGGTTGCGAGCCGCTATTAACAATGGTTGCCTTGATAAAAATCACGGTTTCGGTAGTTTCTGAAACTTTCGACGTTGATTTAAATAAATATCCTAAAATCGGAATTCTTTGCAAAAATGGAATTCCGGTGTCGGTGTTGCTGGTGCTTTCTTCCATAAGGCCGCCGATGACTAAAATATTTCCGCTTTGAACTTTTGCGATTGTTTTAAGCTCGCGAGTTTTGATCTGAGGAACTTCATTTCTAACCGTGATGACGCCAGCATCGTCTGTGGGGCTTGCTGGGTCTAATATTCGCTCGCCGAATTCTGCGGTGATTTTTGGTGCGACATTTAGTGTAATTTCGTTGGTTTCTAGGTTGATTGACGGAGTTATGATTAGTTCAACCCCAACATCGATCTCAATTTTTGTTGAAGTTCTGGTGGTCGCAACCGCAGTAACCGTGTTGTTGTTTCCGCCAGCCGCGTTGGTTTGTGTGTTTTCCAGCTTGAAATAAATTAATTTTTTGGCGAAATTTAAGATTGCTTTTTGGTTGTTAATCGCGTGAATTCGCGGGCTTGACAATGTTCTGCTGGTTCCGAATTTTTCGAGCGCGCTGACAGACGCAGTAATGTCGCCACTAAATACAATTCCAAGTGGGTTGCCTTGAGTAAAGCCGTTGCTGACATCAACAGCGACCGATCTGCCGTTTGACGCAAAGTCAGACCAACTCCAATCAATTCCCGTTTTAAACTCGTCATTTAGCGCAACTTCAACTACTTTTGCCTCGATCAAAACTTGTGCGGACGCGCTCTTTTCAACGTCGGCTAAATAAGTGGCAATTTCTTTGTGTTGGCGCTGAGTTGCGAAAATTGACATTATCCCTGCCGTTTTATTTAGCGTGATCGAGCTTGTCGGAATCGCTGTTGTCACACTTGTGTCCGACGCCGATTTTTCGCTTAAAACTGACGCAGAATTATTAGTTATGATCGTCGAAAGATTTTGCGAAACTTCAGCCCACAGAATGCTTCCGTCAAATAAATAATCGACAAAATAATTTTTTACATAAGGTGAGTCGCGGCGAAAATGCAAAACTCCTTTGTCATAATTATAGCGCAAATTTCCAAGTTCGGCGATTCTATCAATAACTTCTCCAAGTGGGCGGTTTCTAGCGTTGATGACAATTCCTCCGGAAATATTTGAGTCAAGATCAACATCGATTTTTGCGGCGCGACCAAGCTCGATCAATACGTCTTTAAGTGGAACTTGCTCGGTGACCGAAAAAGAAATGGTGGTTTTATTGTTTAAAATATCGTCGCCAACTATTGGTTTTGGTGGCTCTAGCCCAATTGAATAAGGTTCGGGAATTTGTGTTTCTTTGGTGCTATTTAAGGTTTTTTTGCTATCTTTGCGATTTTGAATTATTGCATCTCTAGTTTCAAATCGAGTCATCTGCGTCTTAGGGTCAAAAGGATCCATCTTGGTTTCTTTGCACGAAAATAAAGCGACGATAGTGACAAAAATGAGAATTTTTTTTGAGCCGCGCGCTATCAATTTGCTGTGGGTATAATTTTTAAGTAAATTCGAAATCTATCTTAACGAAACAATTTTATATAATCAATGTTGATTTATTATAAAAATTCTTTTAGTATATTTAGCAAGCATTTTATCAATTTATTTTTAAACTGATGCTAAGACAAGAAGACAAGATTTTTACGAATTTATACGGGAAAGAATCTGCGGATTTAAAAAGCGCGCAAAAAAGAGGCGACTGGGTTGACACTAAAAAATTTCTCGATTCGGGAAGTGATTGGATCATCGACCAAGTTAAGGCTTCTGGCTTGCGAGGTCGCGGCGGAGCTGGTTTTCCAACGGGAATGAAATGGTCATTCGTGCCAAAAAAACAAAGCCCAAGTGAAGGAAAACCTCATTATTTGGTCATCAATGCTGACGAGTCAGAGCCCGGAACCTGTAAAGACCGCGAGATATTACGCAACGACCCACATAAATTAATCGAAGGCTGTTTGATCGCCGCGCGCGCAATCAACGCCAACACTTGTTATATCTACATACGCGGCGAATATTATAACGAATCAGTTGCCTTGCAAAAAGCCATCGACGAAGCTTATGACGCAAAATTAATCGGCAAAAATGCTTGCAAATCGGGCTGGGATCTCGATGTTTTTGTGCATCGCGGCGCCGGCGCTTATATTTGCGGCGAAGAAACAGCACTTCTTGAAAGTCTTGAAGGCAACAAAGGTCAACCTCGCTTAAAGCCGCCATTTCCGGCGCTTATTGGGCTTTATGGCTGTCCGACTGTTGTCAATAACGTCGAATCAATCGCGGTTGTGCCAGAAATTTTACGTCGCGGACCGTTTTGGTTTGCGGGAATTGGGCGCGAAAAAAACACCGGAACGAAAATTTTCTGCATCTCGGGCCATGTTAACAAGCCTTGCAACGTTGAAGAAGCGATGGGAATTTCAATGCGTGAATTAATCGAAAAACACGCCGGCGGAGTTCGTGGCGGCTGGGATAACTTGCTTGCTGTCATTCCGGGCGGATCGTCAGTTCCGTTGCTTAAAAAAGAAATTTGCGATGATGTTTTGATGGATTTTGACTCGCTGAAAAATGTTGGTTCGGGCCTTGGCACTGCTGGCGTTATCGTGATGGATAAATCAACCGATGTTATTGCTGCTATCGCGCGCTTGTCTCATTTTTATAAACACGAATCTTGCGGACAATGCACGCCGTGCCGCGAAGGCACTGGTTGGATGATGCGCATTATGGATCGAATGGTTGAAGGGAAAGCCCGCGTTGAAGAAATCGATCAACTTTATGACTTAAGTAAACAAATTGAAGGTCATACAATTTGTGCTCTTGGCGACGCCGCCGCTTGGCCAGTTCAAGGTCTCATCAAAAACTTCAAGAGTGAAATGATTCAAAGAATCGAAAATAAATAGAAAATAAGGCGGCGAAATATGTCAAAAGCAATTGCATTAATCACAACTTCGGGTCGAGGTTTGCGCTTCGGCTCAGACGGCATTCCTAAGCAATACGCGCCACTTGCTGGCGTGCCAATTTTGCGCCATTCTGTTCTCGCATTTTTAAATCACCCAAAAATTGACGACGTAATTTGCGTTATTCACCCAGATGACGTCGTGCTTTATGAAAGGGCGGTTGCTGGGCTTGATTTATTAAATCCGGTTTTTGGCGGCGAAACTCGCCAAATCTCGGTGCGCAAAGGTCTTGAGGCGCTTAAAGAATATGGCCCTGACATGGTTTTGATTCATGACGCGGTTCGTCCTTTTGTGTCTAAAAAAATTATCAGCGGCGTTTTAGAAAAGCTTGAAACCCACCCCGCTGTTATCCCCGCGATTGCTGTTGAAGATACGATAAAAAAATATTCCGATGGAAAAATTGAGTGGACATTAGAGCGCCAAGACTTATGGCGCGCACAAACTCCGCAAGGTTTTATTTATGACGACATTATGAACGCTCATCAAGCCTTCAAAAACCTTAATTTTACTGATGACGCGGCGCTTAACGAATATGCGGGAATTCCGGTTGCAATAATTCCTGGTTCGCAAAATAATTTTAAAATTACGACGAAGGAAGATTATGAGCGCGCCAAATACATCATTCCTGCGCTTAACGAAAAAGTGAAGGAAGAATCGCGCTATGGCATTGGTTTTGACGTTCATTCATTTCGCAAAAAATTGGAAAAAGAAGATAATTTTATCAGAATTTGCGGAGTTGATGTTGAGTTTGACAAAAAAATCGTCGCACATTCTGATGGTGATGTCGGAATTCACGCCATAATTGACGCGCTTTTGGGCGCAATTGGCGAAGGTGATATCGGCGAACATTTTCCTGACAACGACAATAAGTGGCGAAATGTTGATTCGTGTGAAATGTTAGAGCAAATAAATCATTTATTGATAAAAAAGGGCGCAGAAATTATCAATATTGACGTCACAATAATTTGCGAAAAGCCGAAAATTGTTAAATCAAAAGAAAAAATGCGCAAAAAAATTAGCGAAATTTTAAAAATATCACCACAAAGAATAAACATAAAAGCCACAACAACCGAAAAATTAGGGTTCCTTGGAAGGGGCGAGGGCATTGCCGCCAAAGCAATTGCGGGAGTTAAAATTTCAATCCTTGAAGATTAGTTTTTCTTTCATAGTTTTTGCAAGAGATGAAATCTTGTGTTTATTTTAAACACCAAAAGATTACTTCTCTCGCAAGATTTTTGCGCGAAAAATTATTTCAAATTCACTGCGTTCCTATATAAATCGGCGTTTAAAAGAAGTCCAAATCCAATCAACATTGTTGCTGTGATTGTTCCTCCATATGAAATAAATGGCAGCGGAGCGCCTACAACGGGAAGGATGCCGGTCGTCATTCCAATATTAATAAACATGTGGATAAACAAAAGATTGACCACGCCAATTACTATAATTTTACCAAATTGATGTGTGATTTTTAATGCCGACAAAGTTCCGACAAATATTATCAGGCAATAAACCGCAATTGTCGCTAAAGACCCAATCATTCCAAGCTCTTCTGATAGCATTGTAAAAATAAAATCGGTTTGTTTTTCAGGCAAAAAATCGAGCTGACCTTGGGTTCCTTGAAGATAGCCTTTTCCTAAAAATCCACCAGAGCCAATCGCAATTTTTGATTGAATGATGTTATATCCGCTTCCAAGAGGGTCGTTGTCGGGGTTTAAAAAAGTTAAGACACGTTGTTTTTGATAATCATACAGGACAAAAATCCACAAAAATGGAATTGCGCAAAGCCCCGCAATGCCGATGGCGGCGAATTTCCAAGTTTTGACGCCGGCGATAAATAAAATTACTATGCCGATAAACAGTAGAATTGAAGCCGTTCCTAAATCGGGTTGGCTAAATATTAACAAAACGGGCGCGGCAATGATTAGAAGAGGCGCGATAAGATATTTTATTTGCGCAACTTCTTCAAGCTCGACGTCGTAAAAATATCGAGCAAGCGCAAGAATTGTGCAGACTTTCATGATTTCTGAGGGCTGAATTGTTACCCATCCAAGGTGAATCCATCTTGTGGCTCCAAGTGCGTTGTGACCAGCAATTTCAACGACTATAAGCAAAATCAATCCGGCAAAATATATTAAATAAGCGCTTTTATACCAAAATTTTATATCGATTATGGCAATCAAAAGCATCACTGGAAAAAATATCGTAAAAAATATAAACTGTCTGATAAGCCAAGGATGAAGACTTCCTGATCCGGCCGAATAAAGCATAAAAAATCCAATCGACATTAGCGCGATCACAAGCGAGATTATTCTCCAATTTAATTGAGAAACTCTCTGTGAGAAGGGGATTTGAACCTGATTTAAATAATTCATAAATTGTTAGAAACTTGGTAAAAAAATATTTTGTGAATAATTCTAATTAAAGTTGATTTGTATAAAAAAGCAATTTAATCTATAATTAATTTTTAAAAGGTTTTACAAATAAAATTAACTTATTTAAAATATATTTACTAATTTTGTAAAAGTAAATTAAATATGCCAGATAATATAAAAAATAATAAGCCTGCGCCAAAAACTGCTGAAGTTAATTCTTCGCCAGCACTACAGAAAAGCGCTGTCGAGAAGAAAAGTAAACTAAAGTTAAAAAGCTGGTACGCGAATCGCTATCAAATGATAGTTGTGCAAAGAAATATTTTGTTAATATTCACTCTGGCGTCAATGATTGCGGTTACTGTCGCGGTTATTTTTGTGCGCAATATTATGGCGTCAAAGTCTCTCGAGCCATATGTAATTGAGGTCGAGAAAAAAACCGGCGTTCCTGTTGTGGTCGAACAACTTACGGCTCAACATTTGACGGGCGATCAAATGGTGCGTAAATATTTCATCAACCAATATGTTCACGGCGCTAGCGCTTACGACCCAAAAACTTATAAAATGGATGCTGAAAAAATTCGACTTTTCTCAACGCCAAATGTTTATTCTGAATTCAAAAATCGCGTTAATGCCAAAGACTTGGGCCCCAATTCTTCGATTGTTGTGCGTATAAAATCGGTGCAATTTCCTGATGCAAATACGGCGCAAATTCGCCTTGTTCGAAGAGTCGACAAAGATGGCTACGAGCCTGTTGATAAGGATGAAGTCATTACGATGAATTTTTATTTCGCCAATCTTGACTTAAGTTTAGAGGAAAGATTAATTAATCCTCTTGGCTTTCAAGTTAGCAGATATCTAGTCGCGGAAGAAATATTTAACTATTAATTTAGATGCTAAAAACTGGCGCGCCAAAAAAAATCGTGAATTTTTTCTTGCAAACCATTCTTGCTGTTTCATTTTTGACGGCATTTTTCGGCGCTGCTTTGGCGCAACCAATTCCTATCACCACTGACTCGCGAATCAAAACTTTGGTTTATAACCCGAACGAAGTTTTTGAGTTGAAATTTTATTACGGCTATCAATCTTTTATCGAATTTGCTGATAACGAAGAAATCGAAATGATTTCGATTGGCGAATCTTTTGCGTGGAGAATCACTCCTGCAGGAAAAAGATTGTTCATTAGACCTCTAGAAATTGCCGCTCATACTAATATGACGATAATTACTAATAAAAGAACTTATCACTTCGACATAAAATCCGGCGAATATGATGGCAAGGCTGATGAAGAGTTGGTTTATACTGTGCGTTTTTATTATGCGCAAATCGGACAATCTTTGCCAATTCCGCCACAATTGGTTGTTCCAACAGCACCAAAAGCTAAGCCGATTGTGAAATTGCCAAAACCAGCGGGGAAAATTTATGACTATCGTAAAGCGACGAATATTCTTGCGCTAACCGGAAACCCCGAAGGTCTTGAGTTAAACTTTGACTACAGCTTGTCAGGCAAGGCCGAAAACATAATGCCAACTAAAGTTTATGATAATGGACAAGAAACTCTTATGCAATTTGCCAATGATAATTTGGTGATCCCGACAATCAGTGCGGTCGATCCATTTGGTGTTGAACATAATCTAACCTATATCATTCGCGACAATTATGTTGTGTTGCCAGTCATTGACAGGCAATTTACTCTAAGATTGGCCGATGGTTTGCTTTGTATTTACAATAATAAACTACTTTATCAATAATATGAAATTAATTTTTCAAATTTTAACTTTAATTTTACTTACTATGACTGATTTAAATGCGCAAAATAAATGGACAGAAAGAGATCTTGAAAATTATATTTACATCGATTTAAAATATGGCCGCGTTGTTATCGAAACTTTTCCAAATCTTGCGCCAAATCACATTAAACGCATCAAAACCCTTGCACGCCAAGGATTTTATGACGGAGTTGTATTTCATCGCGTAATTGACGGATTCATGGCGCAAACTGGCGATCCTACGGGCACAGGAACTGGCGGCAGCAGCCTTCCTGATTTGCGCGCCGAGTTTTCTGGTGAACCTCACGTTAGAGGTGCGGTTTCTATGGCTCGCGCGGCTAATCCAAATTCTGCAAACAGTCAATTCTTCATCGTAACTTCAGATTCTCGTTTTCTAGACAGTCAATATACAGTTTGGGGAAGGGTGGTTAAAGGCATGGAATTTGTCGACCAAATCAAGAAAGGTGCTGGTCAAAGTGGAACAGTTTCAAGCCCAGATAAAATGATAAAAGTTCGCGTCGCTTCAGACGTTGAAAAGAAATAATTCGCTAAAAAAAATTCCTGTCATCTCTTAAAAAATAAGGATGACAGGAATAAGTTTTGACCTAAAAAATATCGTACATTAAATAAAATCCTACTACAAAATCATAGTTCCGGCGCCTTTTTCAGTAAAGATTTCCATCAATAAAATATTGTTGACAGAGCCGTTTAAAATGTGCGCAAAGTGAACGCCATTTTCAAGAGCGTGAATGCAAGTTTCGATTTTTGGTATCATGCCGCCTTTAATCACGCCATTAGCGATCATTTGACGAGCAGTTGCAATATTTAAATGACTCACCAACTCTTTATTTTCAAGCATCACGCCATCAACGTCCGAAAGAATTATTAGTTTCGAAGCGTTAAGTGCGGCCGCGATGTGACCCGCAGCAGTATCGGCGTTGATGTTGAAAGTTTCGCCATTTTCACCAATCCCGATTGGGGCGATAACTGGGATTAAATCAGAATCTTCGAAAATTGCCAATACGTCAGTGTCGATTTTGTAAGGTTCGCCAACAAAACCAAAATTCACGATTTTTTCAATATTTGAATCAGGATCTTTTTTTGTGCGCGTAACTCTTTTTGCCCTGATAAAATTCCCGTCTTTGCCAGAAAAGCCAATAGCACGGCCTCCCGCGGCGTTAATTTCTTTTACGATCAATTTGTTGATTGAGCCTGACAAAACCATTTCAACAATTTCAAGTCCGTCAGAATCGGTGACTCGAAGTCCGTCAACGAAGGATGATTTTATGTTTAACTTGTCAAGCATGGCGCCGATTTGCGGGCCTCCGCCATGAACAATAACTGGATTTATGCCAACTTGTTTCAACAAGGCCACATTTCGCGCGAAGTTTTTGAGATTTTCGTCGCCACCCATCGCACTTCCGCCAAATTTAATGACAAAAGTTTCGCCAGCAAATTTGCGCATAAAAGGCAAAGCTTCGCATAAAACATCGGCCTTTTTCGCCCAATCTTTTGAACCCGATTGTTCTTGCAAAGAAAGGCTTTCAAGTGGAGTTATTCCATCTGATTTTTTATCGCCAAAATTTATAACATTGTCGTTGCTCATTTTTTTAGAAAAATATAAATTATAAAAACAATAGATTACAAAATAAGCTTATTTACAAAATTATCAATAGAAAAAACGCTAAATTTCGTAAAATTCTCAATATCGAACATTATTTCATCGGTTTTTAAGTCGAGATTTTTGTTAGAAAAATCATTAATTATAATCGCCTCAATCTCGACTTTCCTTGATTTTAAAGCCTCTACAGCACATAAAATATTGCTGATCGCGCCAAGATAAACGCCGCCAATTAACAAAACCGGAATTTTTAATTCGTCGGCCAAATCAAGAAAAGTTTTTTCCTCGCTTATTGGCGTCATCACACCACCCGCAGATTCAATCAATAAAGTCTGATTATTTTTTTGCGCCTCCAAAATTTTTTCCTCGCAAAAATTTTTAACCAAATCAAAATCGATTATTTTATTTTCAAGCTTCGCGGCTCTTGGCGGAGAAAGTGGCGCCGCAAAACGCCAAGGCGTAATATTCTTGAGATTTTCGTCGTTATATTTTTTCTCGAGTGATTTAATAATTTTAAAACTGTCATTTTCTTCATCGTCGCGAAAGCCGCTAACTATTGGCTTTATGGCATTTATCGCGATTTTTTTGGCCATAAATTTCTCACATATTTTGCAAGTCAGAAAAGTTTTTCCCATTTCTGTTGAAGTTGCGAGAATCAAATATTGCTTTGCTTTTAGGTTTGTCGTCATTTGATTTGCGAAAAAGAACCATAAATCGGCCCAAACACCGCCGAAACAACCCACATAATCAATCCACCCATAACGATTGTGAGAGTAGGTTGAATCATGCCAACAAGGCGATCGATCGAGTCGTTAATTTCGCGATCATAGAAAAATTTTATGTTCATCAAAGCCTCTTCCATGTTGCCACTTTCTTCGCCAACTCGAAACATTCTAATCACGAGACTGGGGAAATAGCGGCTTGACGATAGTGCTTTGCCCAAAGATTGACCTTCTGAAACTTGATATTTTATATATGTAATATTTCTTTTTATCGCCGTATTTTTCACCACCATCGACGCCGAATCAAGGCATTCAATCACGCCAAGTCCGCTTTTGAAAGTCATCGCGAAAAATTGACAAAATTTTGCTGCGTCAAGTTTCGTCATAATCGGGCCAATCACCGGAATTTTAAGCTTCAAATCGTCCATTTTAATGCCAATTTGCGGAACTTTTCCTAAAATTTTCAGCCCAAAAAACATCGACGGAAGCAAGATCATCAAAAGCAGCCAATTATTTTTCATGAAATTAGAAACTGCAATCAAAGATTTTGTCGAGGTTGGAATTGACATTTCTTGAAGTTGCAAAAATCCCGTAACTTTAGGCACGACAACGCCCATCATTACGCCAATAATAATCAACATCATAAAAATCCCGAAAGACGGACCAACCGCGGCTTTGTTGATTTTGCGCTTAAATTCAACGTTCCATTTTAAGTCGTCAACAATGCTTGCAAAAGCGCTCGATAAATTGCCGGTTTTCTCAGAACTTGCAACCAATCCTACATAGACGCCGTTGAAAACGTCGGGGCGCTTTGCCATTGCCTCTGAAAATAAATTACCGTTTTTGATTGCCTCAAAAATCTCCTGCATCAGCGATTTCACAGCTTTTGAATCGGAAGTTTCTTTTAAGTCTGATATTGAATCAATAATCGGAACACCAGCCTTGTCAAGCTGTTCAAGATGTATAAAAGTTGTGATTAAATCTTTGGTTTTTACTTTTGCGCCGCCAATTGAGATGAAACTTGCGCGCTGAATTTTGAATGAAATAATCTCAAGCCCGTCCGATTTTAAAATTGCCGAAAGCTCTGAAGGACTAGAAGCCGAGACTTGGCCTTTGACATATTCGCCATTTTTGTCAAACGCTTTATAACTATATTTATTCATTTATTTCCTTTCGTAAAATAGAAAATTCATCGAGCAATATTTATCAATTTAACGCGGATAAAACAATAAAGTCAATCTTACTCTTTTTTCATTTTCACCATTCTCTTGATAATCATGTCGCGCTTGAGTCGCGAAAGGTGATCAACAAAAGTTATGCCGTCTAAATGGTCGATTTCGTGTTGAACGCAAGTCGCCAAAATATCATCCATCTCGCTAATTTGCTCGTTTCCTTGATAATCGAGATATTTTATCTTAACTTTTTTTGGACGAGTAACCTCAGCGCGAGCTTCAGGAAAAGACAAACAGCCTTCGTTGTAGGTCGATTGCTCCTTTGAAAATTCGATAATTTCAGGATTAACCATATAAATCGGATTCGTGTTTTTTACATGAACTCCGCCGCAATCACCGTGGTCGTGATGATGGTGATCTTCTTCTTCATAATCAACGTCAATAACCAAAACGCGCTTTAGCTCACCAACTTGAACAGCGGCGAGACCAATGCCTGACTCGGCGTACATCGTTTTCACCATGTCATCCATGAAGGCGCGCAACTTATCATCAACTTTGTCGACGGGCTTCGAAGCCTTTTCAAGCAAAGGATCGGGCGCTAAAATTAAAGGTAATATTTTTGCCATTTTATAATAAATTATTGACTGTGTTGAAATTATAACATTATTTTGTTGAAAATTGCAAGATTTTTTCGCTTTTTCGTGGATTCTTTAAAGTGTCAAAATATCGACAAACTGAATTAATCTATTGGCGATTAAATCCTTGCTAGACAAGTCTCCACAGTTCTGTCACTCAAAAAAAATCGCGCTTTAACTAAATTTCGCCGCGCAAAACCATTTCGCACACTTTTTCAAGCGCTTTTGGATAAATTTTATGTTCCTCAATCAAAATTCGCGCCGCCAATGTTTCCTTGGTGTCGCTTGATAAAATTTCGACTTTGGCTTGTTCGATAATTGGACCAGAATCCATCTCGAAACTAACAAAATGGACGGTGCAGCCAGAAATTTTTGCGCCAGCTTTAAGCGCGTCACCAACCGCGTCAGCGCCTTTAAAATCGGGCAATAAAGAAGGATGAATGTTGATCGCGCGATTATGCCATTTTTGCGTAAATTCTTGCGATAAAAGTCTCATAAATCCGGCTAAGCAAATAATTTCACAGCCACTTTTTTCAATTTCTTCGCTAACTTTGGCGTCAAATTCGGCGCGGCTTGCGAAGTTTTTGTGATCGATAAATTTTGTAGGAATCCCCTGTGAAGCCGCAAATTCTAAGCCTTTCGCATCTTTTTTATTTGAAATAACCAGTGCAATTTCGGCCCTAGAATCGCCATTTTTGCAAGCCTCAATCAAGCTTTGCATGTTTGATCCACGACCAGAAATTAATATTGCAGTTTTAATTTTTTTCATTTATAATATCGTTTTTATTTTGAGAAATATTTTTAATTATAAACTAAAATGACGAAAAAATCTACTAAATTCGACTTTGTCGCCCAAAAAAATGGTTTTCTTGGTATAGAAGAAAAATATTTAGCCAGCCCAAATGATGCGAAAGTAATCGTGGTTCCATTCGGCCTCGAAGCTTCTGTTAGCTATGGCGGTGGCACAAAAAACGGCCCGAAAGCCATCATAAAAGCGTCGCAACAAGCAGAATTGTTCGATGAAGAATTTTGGTGCGAACCTTTCCGTGAATATGGCGTTGCAACTTTAAAAGAAATTCCTCTTAAAACCAATGTAGCCAAAGCTTTAGACCAACTTGAAGAAATCACGCAAAAAATTTTAGACGCCGGAAAATTCCCGTTAATTTTAGGCGGCGAACACTCGATAACAGCTGGCTCGATTCGTCCTTTCGTCAAAAAATATCCCGATTTAGCGATATTACACTTCGACGCCCACGCCGATTTGCGCGATGGTTATGACGGCGAACATTTCTCGCACGCCGCAGCCCTTCGCCGCGTTATGGACAACCCAATCTCAACTTTAATTTCTTGCGGAATCAGAAACATTTCAGCGAGCGAAATCCCTTATCTTGAGGCAAATTCAAAGCGCATAAAAATCCACTTCGCCAAAGACAAAAGAAGCTGGAATGCCAAAGAAATCGTGGCTCCGCTAAAAGGTCGACCGGTTTTCTTAACCTTCGATCTTGACGGATTTGACTCGAGCTTGATGCAGGCAACGGGAACGCCAGAACCAGGTGGAATGATGTGGGACGACGCGCTTGACATTATCCGCGAAGCCTCAAAAATTTGCAACATTGTCGGCGCTGATGTGGTCGAGCTTGCGCCAGTTAAAGCTTTTCATTCATGCGATTTTTTGGCGGCGAAATTAAGTTATAAAATTTTATCAAACGCGTTTCTCGGCAAAAAAATAGTAAAAAAGTTAAAATAGTCAATTTTTGCTTGATTTTTAATTTGCAATATATATAATCGCTCGAGCTTAATATTTTTACATAAAAGACAAAAATGCCAAGAACTTCACCAATTGCTAAGAACTACGCCAAGGCCTTGTTTAAAGTGGCTAAGAAGAGCAATAATATTGATAAAATTAGAAAAGAACTTGAGATTTTTAATAAAAGTTTCACCAGCGATTTCGCGGCCGAACTTAAAAATCCTGCGATTTCTAGAAAAGATTCAGTAAAAATAATCAAAGAAGTTTGTTCTATAATCTCAGTAAGCGGTGTTTTTGTTGACTTTATATCGGTTGTTGCTAAAAATAAAAGAATTAATCTTTTTGGCGAAATTAACGAAGAATTCAACAGAATTGCAAAAATTGAAAAAAATATTTTAGAAGTTGAGATAATCTCGGCGCAAAAGCTTGAAGATTCTCAAATTGCAAACATTAAAGATGTAGTTTCTAAGCAAAATAAAGGCAAAGAAATTGAAATAATTCAGACTGTAAAAAGTCAAATTTTGGGCGGAATTCAAATTAAAATTGGCTCGAATTTGATTGATGCAAGTTTAAGAAACCAGCTTGAAAGGCTGAAAAATCAGCTTATTTTGGCTGTAAATTAAAAATTTGTCGGTTATTTTTTTACAGGTTTTTTCTGTAAAAAAATAACCAAAAAGACAAAATTTGTATAAGTTTTTAACAATAACTTTTTTAAAAAATGGAATTTAAAATTGAAGAATTTTCAAATATTTTACAAAAAACCGTTGAAAATTATCACTCGGTTGCCGAGTTGAAAGAAATCGGTGAAGTCGTTAAAATTGGTGACGGAATCGCCAAAGTCTACGGTCTTGACAATGTTCAAGCGGGCGAAATGGTCGAGTTTGAAGGCGGAATTAAAGGCATGGCGCTTAACCTTGAATCTGACAGCGTCGGTATCGTTGTTTTCGGTGATTCGCAAAAAATTAAAGAAGGTTCTAACGTTAAAAGAACTGGAAAAATTGTTGAAATTCCAGTTGGAAAAGCTTTGCTTGGTCGTGTTGTTGACGCTCTTGGAAATCCAATCGATGGCAAAGGTCCAATAGACAGTAAAGAATTTAGAAGAATTGAAACTAAGGCTCCCGGAATCATCGCGCGTCAATCAGTTTGCGAACCGATGCAAACAGGGATTAAAGCAATCGACTCACTTGTTCCAATTGGTCGCGGTCAGCGCGAATTGATCATTGGCGATCGTCAAACTGGAAAAACTGCAATCATTATCGACACAATCATCAACCAAGCCCCAGCTCACGAACTTGGCGATGAAAAGAAAAAACTTTACTGTATTTACGTTGCGATCGGGCAAAAACGCTCAACTGTTGCGCAAATCGTGAAAACTCTTGAAGATGCGGGCGCTATGAAATATTCAGTTGTGGTCTCTGCGACCGCTTCTGAAGCTGCTGCGCTGCAATTCTTCGCACCATATACTGGTTGCACAATCGGCGAATTTTTCCGTGATAATGGCATGCACGCATTGGTCGCTTATGATGACTTGTCTAAGCACGCCGTTGCTTATCGTGAGATGTCGTTGTTGTTGCGCCGCCCACCTGGACGCGAAGCTTATCCTGGTGACGTGTTTTATGTTCACTCACGCTTGTTAGAGCGCGCTGCGAAAATGTCTGAAGCTATGGGTGGCGGGTCTTTGACTGCGCTTCCGGTTATTGAAACTCAAGCCGGCGACGTTTCTGCTTATATTCCTACGAACGTGATTTCGATCACTGACGGACAAATTTTCTTAGAAACTGAACTTTTCTATAAAGGTATAAAACCCGCGGTTAACGTTGGTTTGTCGGTTTCTCGTGTTGGTTCTGCCGCTCAAACTAAAGCGATGAAGCAAGTTGCGGGAACAATCAAACTAGATTTGGCACAGTTCCGTGAGCTTGAAGCTTTCTCTCAATTTGGTTCTGACCTTGATCAAACTACACAAAAGTTGCTTGATAAAGGTAAAAAATTGACTGAGTTATTGAAGCAAAATCAATATTCTCCACTTAGTTTTGACGAACAAGTTGTGTCAATTTATGTTGGTGTAAAAGGTTATCTTGACAAAATTCCTTCAAAAGACGTGGTTCGTTTTGAGACTGAATTTTTAAGAAAAATCAAAGCTCAACATTCTGACATTTTAGACTCAATTAAAGCTGAGCAAAAAATTTCTGATAGCACGGAAGAAAAATTGAAAAAAATAATTGTTGATTTCGTTGCTATGTTTAATGATCACGCGCCTGATTCAAATTTTGATCACGCCGGATTAGCGCAAAAATTATAAGATTATAGATTAATGGCTAATTTAAAAACGCTTAAATCAAGAATTAAGTCGGTAAAATCGACGCAAAAAATCACTAAAGCCATGAAAATGGTGGCAGCTTCGCGCTTGAAAAAGGCTAAGCACTTAGTTGAGGCTTCGCGTCCTTACGCCGAAAATCTTCACCACATGATTTCTAATCTTGCCTCAAATATTTCTGTGAAGGGAAATCTTGATGAAAAATTTCCGCTTTTAACTGGAAAAGGCAATGACAAAACTCACCTAATCGTAATTTTATCTTCTGATCGCGGACTTTGCGGCGGCTTAAACAGTTCAACCGTTCGCTTCGCAAAAAGTCACATTAATTCTTTGGTTGCAGAAGGCAAAGATGTAAAAATTATTTGCATCGGAAAAAAAGCTTACGAGCAGCTTAAAAATTCTTACGGAAAAAGAATTATCGACACAGTTTTCGGCGCCTTTAGAAATCAAATTGATTATCAATTAGCCTTGGAAATTTCGCAAAAAATCATCGAAAGATTTAACGAAAATGAATTTGATGTTTGCGAAGTTATTTATTCGAAATTTAAATCGGCAATTGCCCAAGAGCCACTTTTGAAACAATTGATTCCTGCGAAAATCAGTGTAAAAAATCAAGAATTATCTTCTGATTCTGACATGCCGATTGTTTATGAGCCAAGTCAAGAAGGCGTTTTATCGAATTTGTTGCCGAGAAATTTAGCGATACAAATTTATAATGAATTGCTTGAAAACAGCGCGTCTGAACAAGGTGCGAGAATGGCGGCGATGGAATCTGCGACGAACAATGCGTCAAAAATGATCAAGAATCTTACTCTGGTCTACAATCGCACAAGGCAAGCGAATATTACTCGTGAACTTATCGACATTATTTCTGGCGCCAACGCCGTTTAATGGCGTTTACGCTTCATAATTTATTCTAAAATCTCAAGCAAGAATCACCAATATTGCTGGTTTTTTTTGAGATTTTATCCTCAAATTATTTTCCTAAAAGAGCTAATTATTGCTGAGAAATGAGCATTGTTTGCTCGATTTCGATATAATATTTCTCAGCTTTATTAGGTGTCGTTTTAAATCCTCGATTTTTTTTCGTGCAAAATTTCAATTTCTTTTACTTAGCGTGAAATTAAAAATATTCGCAAAAAAAAATCTCAATTCCTGATTTTTCCTATTGAATTTTACATAAACTAAAGATAAAATATCTCTAGACTACACTATTTTGGCTTGATGACGCAATTTTGCGATTCAGATTTTGGTCTAAAATTTGCGAATTTATTGGTGCAAATTTATTCTAAAATGCCTTAAGGTGATAAAAATTATTCAATTATGACAGATATAATTCCTTTTGATAAGCGTGATGGTTTTATTTGGTATAACGGCGAATTTGTTGCTTGGACTGATGCTAAAGTTCATGTTTTGAATCACGGATTACACTATGCTTCTTGCGTTTTTGAGGGCGAAAGAATTTATTCTGGCGTCATTTTCAAATCGCGCGAACACAGTCAAAGACTTAACAAATCGGCCGAAATTCTTGGATTCGAGCTTCCATATTCAGTTGACGAGCTTGAAAAAGTTAAGCTTGAAATTGTAAAAAGACAAAAAATTGAAGATGGATATTTGCGTGCGTTTGCTTGGCGCGGTTCTGAAAAAATGGCGATTTCGGCGCAGGGAAATAAAATTCACGTTGCGGTTGCTTGTTGGCCGTGGCCTCCATATTATTCGCAAGAGGCGAGGGAAGCTGGTTTGAAGCTTAAATTCGCGAAGTATAAAAGGCCGGCGCCAGACACGGCACCTGTTGCTGCTAAGGCTGCGGGGCTTTATATGATATGCACAATTTCTAAACACGAAGCAGAAAAAGAAGGTTATAATGATGCTTTGATGCTTGATTATCGCGGCTTTTTGTCTGAAGCGACTGGTGCGAATTTATTTTTGGTAATGAAAAATGGTGAGCTTCACACTCCTCTTCCCGATTGCTTTTTGAACGGAATCACTAGACAAACCGTGATCGAACTTGCTAAGAAAAAAGGAATTAAGCTTGTTGAGCGACATATAAAACCAGAAGAATTAGCTGATGCAAATGATGCTTTTTTGACAGGAAGCGCTGCTGAAATCACGAGAATTGGCTCAATTGACGATAAATATTTTTACCCCAAAATCAGTGAGATGACCGCGGGTTTAATGCAAGATTATACAAATTTAGTAAGAAGTTGGAAAAATTAACAATAACCATATAATGCAAAAATTTACGACGTTAACAGCTACGGCGGCACCACTTCCTTTAATTAATATCGACACCGATATGATTATTCCGAAGCAATTTCTTAAAACAATCAAGCGCACCGGACTTGGCGCTAATTTGTTTGACGAAATGCGCTATGACAAAAATGGCGGCGAAATAAAAGATTTCGTTTTGAATAAACCGGCTTATAAAAATGCGAAAATTTTGGTTGCGCGTGATAATTTTGGTTGTGGATCAAGTCGTGAACACGCTCCGTGGGCTTTGCTTGATTTCGGAATTCGTGCAATAATCGCGCCATCTTTCGCTGATATTTTCTTCAATAATTGTTTCAAAAATGGCATTTTGCCTCTTGTTTTGTCGCATGATCAAGTTGAAGAATTGCTTGAATTCGCACAAGATGAACAAAATTCATTTACGATTGACCTTGAAAATCAAGAGGTTGGGGCGCAAAATAAAATCTATAAATTTGCAGTTGATAAATTCCGCAAAAACTGCTTGATTGAAGGGCTTGATGATATTGGATTAACTCTAAAAAAATCAAGTAAAATTGACGCTTTTGAAAAAGAAAACCGCAAGCAAGTTAGTTGGCTATATTAACCAACCTCGGAGCTTGTTGATCTTGCGACAACTCTTCTGGCCGTAGGGCTTTTGGTTTCTGAGCTTGGCTTTTCCTTAGATTTAACAGGCTCAGATTCACCTCGTTCTTTTTTGGCCAATCGTAATCCTTTTAATTCGCTTGATAAAGCTTCATAATTAGAATTTAGCCCTTCTTGTTCTTTAGTTAGTGCGATGCGTTCTTTGAAAGTAAGAGATTGCTCATTTGAGTGAATTCCGTCGCGCAATGTATTTTTTATTCTCGCTTCTTGACCTCTTAATCGCGACATTTCTAATGATATGGCTAAGGAATTGGCAATATTATTTATGGGATTTGTTTCTTTGCTCGCCAAATTTTCATCAGTTCGAGATTTGGCAATGCGATCTTTTAGCCATGGTTGAATACGACTAGCGGCATCTTCTTTTAGCTTAAATACGGGTCGCTGTTTTACTTCTGGTTGATTCTCTCCGCGTGATTGTGACTTGTCGAAGTTCTCCTGAAATGTTGCGAAACGCTCTTTAATGCCTGAGTTTAACACCAATTGTGGTTTTTCGCGCTGCGGTTCAATTATTCTCTCGACATCGTCTGTTGAGCTTTCTCGTTCTGTTTCGTCAGAACCTAGTGAGAATGAATCATCTATATTCGCGGCAGAGTTTGGCAAAAAATCATCGTTCGCATAGATTTCTTGTTGCACAGACACTGGCGTTTCATATAAAACTGGCGCCATTCCTAGCACTTCATTTTCATAGAATTGATTCCCAACATCTTCAGAGACACGATGTGATTTTGCGGCAGGGTTTTGTTTCGCCATCATTGCATCGGGGTCTTCATAAGCGGGGATTTCTACGGGCACGGGTTCTTCATAATTTTGTGCCGCAAAGCTAGCCACCTTGTTTTTCCCTAAGCCTAGTCTTCTTTTTAATCTTCCAAGAAGTGATGATAAAAATCCACGCTGTTGTCGCAAAGAAGAATTTTCGGTGCTAATTTGTGCAATTCTTGAGAAGTATTCTTCTTGATTAAACCAAGCTCCAGTGCCGGTTAAAGTGCCTTCTTGTGGATTTCCAATTTTCTGATTTCTCAGTGCCAATTCTTCTTTTTACAACCATGATTTCTAAATAAATTTTTATAATTAATCTTATAAATAATGGCGAAAAAACATCGATAAATCAAGAACAATAGAAATTTATTAATTTCGCGCTACAATTTTATGGTTTTTAAAATCACATTCTTGCAAA
>CAMCFD010000016.1 GCA_945874115.1 Rickettsia typhi
GATGGAAATGCGCTTGCACTCAAGGCTGGCTTGTCATTGCAAGATATGGAATTCGTACAATTTCATCCAACTGGAATTGCCGGGAAGGGGTTTTTAATAAGCGAAGCCGCGCGAGGCGAGGGCGCACATCTTCTCAACTCTGAAGGTGAGCGCTTCATGAAAAACTACGCGCCACAAATGATGGAATTATCATCGCGCGACATCATCGCCCGCGCGATTGCGACTGAAATTTTAGAAGGTCGCGGTTGTGGCAAAAACAAAGATTCGATTCACCTTGACCTCACTTTTTTAAGTGACGAAACCTTGTCCCAAAAGCTTCCGGGAGTTGTTGAAGTTGCGAAAAATTTTGCGCGAATTGACGTGAAAAAGTCGCCAATCGAAATCGCGCCAACCGCGCATTACACAATGGGCGGAATTTCAACTAACATCGATTGCCAAGTCGTTGACTTTGATAATAATGTTGTAAAAGGCCTGATGGCAATTGGCGAAACCGCTTGCGTCTCGGTGCATGGCGCCAATCGTTTGGGCTGTAATTCGCTTCTCGATCTAATTGTTTTTGGAAAAATTGCCGGAAAAAACTGGTCGCAAAATTCACAAGATTATGACGCGACAATTAACAAAATAGCCGAAGATAAAATATCGCAACTTCAAGAAATTATTTTTGGAATTTCTGGCAAAGCTGTTGAGAAAAATATAAAAAGTTTAGAAGAATTGAAAAATGATTTACAAAATATAAATGAAAAATATCTAGGAGTTTTTCGCAGTCAAAACCTTCTAGAGCTTGGATTTGAAGGTCTTCTGTCTTTAATTGAAGAGTTTAAAAATTATGACGTAAAAAATAAATCTTTAATGTTTAACGACGAATTAATTTTATATTTCGAACTTAAAAATTTATTTTTTAATTCCTTTGCTTCATTTTTTTGTGCAATTGAAAGAAAAGAAAGTCGCGGCTCTCATTATCGCCAAGATTTCGAACAAAAAGACGATCTAAATTGGCGTTTTCACAGCGTAGTAAAATTTGAAAATGGCGAATTGATATTTCGAAAAAAAGAAGTTCGGTGATTTTGTTTTCTATATCACTTCTTCTTGGCTAATGAAGCGCGCATTTTCTAATAACTCCATCCTAACTTTCATGTCCACTTTAAGTTATCCGAAAATATTATAATATTAACATCAAGACGAGATCGCAAATCCCATCTCGCGATGTATATTTTTCACCTTTCTCTTTCCCGCGAAATCGAGAATCTCTCCCTCATCAAATTCCTCAAAACACAATCCCAACAACTATTCAAAAACATATTCTGTACAAATTGCCCAAAAAAAAGCGCCGCCAACCAAAAGTCGACGACGCTTTTCTATTTCCTCAAAACTCAATCCTACGCTTTTTTCTTGAAAGTTTTTCTGCCACGCCCAGTTTTCGGACGGTTCGCAGCCTCGGCGATTAAATCAACCGCGCGATTCAAACCAACTTCAAGCACGTCATCTTCTTTAAGCGACGCATATTTTCCATCGTGCGAAATATACGGGCCGTAAGGTCCGATGCTGGCAACGATTTTCTTGCCGCTTTCTGGGTGAATTCCCACTTCGCGCGGAAGTGACAACAAACCAGACGCCGCTTTCAAATCGATCGTGTTCGGGTCAATATTTTTAGGAATCGAAATTCGTTTCGGTTTTTTCACTTTCGCTTTCGCCGGCTTCTTTTTTGGCGCCGCTTTTTTCTTAGCTTTGCCTTTTTTGCCAGCTTTGGCAGGAGTTTCTTCAACAACTTCTTCCTCTTTCACTTCTTCTTTTTGAGCGGGCTCAACTTCGCTTCCGTCAAGTTCAAGATATGGGCCGTATGGTCCAATTTTCACCATAACGTCGAAGCCAGTTTTTGGGTCTTTACCTAAATTTCTCGGTTCAAATGAAGCTTTCGGTTCGCCGCCTTCGCCATTTTCATCACCGGTTTTGTCGAAAATTTGCATTGTGTGCTTACATTCCGGATAATTCGAACATCCGATGAACGCGCCAAATTTGCCGAGTCTCAAGCCAAGTTTCCCGGTGTTGCAAGTTGGGCAAGTGTTTTTAACTTCACCTTTTTCGTCAGTTCCAAAAATTTGGCCACCGATTTTCATGTTGAGCATATCCAAAACTTCCATAAACGGTTTTTGCTCAACCTCTTTTATGTTGGTATAAAAACTTCCCCAGAAATTGGCAAGAAATTTCTTCCAGTCAAGTTCGCCGTTTGAAATTATATCAAGTTCGTCTTCAATTGACGCCGTATAGCCATATTCAACATATTTAGCGAAAAATTCTTTCAAGAAAGTCGTGACAACTCGTCCGCGCTCTTCAGGAAAAAATCGTTTTTTGTCAAGCCTTACATAGCCGCGATCTTGCAAAACCGAAATGATTGAGGCATAAGTCGAAGGTCGGCCAATGCCAAGTTCTTCAAGCTTTTTCACTAAACTTGCTTCAGAATATCTCGGAGGTGGCTCAGTAAAATGTTGCGCCGGTTTCACTTCGATCAAGTCGAGATTTTCTTGCGGCTTCAATTCTGGCAAAGGCTGGCGCGTTTCGTCTTCTTCCGCGTCATCATCTTTGTCTTCTTTGTAAATTTTATAAAATCCGTCAAACTTAACAACCGAGCCAGTCGCACGCGCTTTCGCATAGCTTGGAATCGTGATAATTTCAGCGACAACTTGGTCGAAAATTACATCCGACATTTGTGAAGCGAGCATTCGCTTGAACACAAGGTCATAAAGTTTAAACTGGTCTTCGTCGAGATATTTTTTGGCAATTTGCGGCGAAATAGAAAAGTCGACGGGACGAATCGCCTCGTGGGCTTCCTGCGCATTTTTAACCTTACTTTTGAACAAATTCGGCGTTTCAGGAATATAATCTTTGCCAAATGTCGCAACAATATATTCGCGCGCTTTTGCAACAGCTTCAGGCGTAACCGCGATGCTGTCAGTTCTCATATAAGTAATCAAACCTTGGTTGGCGCCATCAATTTCAACGCCTTCATAAAGTTTTTGCGCCATCATCATTGTCTTTTTCGCAGAAAAACCAAGCTTGCGCGCGGCTTCTTGTTGAAGCGATGAAGTGATAAAAGGCGGATAAGCGCGTCTTTTTGTTTGTTTTTTGGTAATATCAACAACTTGATATTTTTTGCTTTGAAGAAGATTCTCGATTTTTTTAGCTGTCGCTTCATTTGTGATCGAAAATTTCTCAAGTTTTTTGCCTTCAATTTCGGTCACTGACGCACTAAATGTAACGTCTTGTGAATTTTCTAGGTCAATTTTAATATCCCAATATTCTTGGCTTTTGAAAGCTTCAATTTCTTCTTCGCGATCGCAAATTATGCGAAGCGCAACCGACTGAACGCGTCCAGCAGAGCGGCTTCCGGGCAATTTCTTCCACAAAATTGGCGACAAAGTAAAGCCTACAAGATAGTCAAGGGCGCGTCTTGCTTGTTGTGCGTTGACTAAATCCATGTCAACTTGGCGCGGATTTTTTATTGCTTCTAAAACTGAACTTTTTGTGATCGAGTTGAACACGATTCGCTCTACAGTAGCTTTCGCTTTCAAGGCTTTTTTCTGCTTCAAAACTTCAAGAACATGCCAAGCAATTGCTTCTCCTTCGCGGTCAGGATCGGGTGCTAGCAAGATTTTATCGCAATTTTTGGCCGCATCGACAATCATTTTGACTTGTTTCGTCGATTTTGCCGAAACTTCATAATGCATTTTGAAGTCGTTTTCTGGTTCAACCGAGCCATTTTTGCTGGGCAAATCGCGAATGTGGCCGAAAGAAGCGAGAACATAATAGTCCGAGCCAAGATATTTCGAGATAGTTTTCGCTTTCGCCGGAGATTCGACGATTAATAAATTTTTCATTTAATTTTAGTTGAATAAATAAAGTTCGACTAACTATATATTAAACCAATCAAAAAGTCAAATTTTATGGTCCTTTAGTCATTTTGGCCTAGAAAATATTGCCTCTAATAAGATTTGTATTTTGTGTATTTTTGAAATATTTGACTCAAATTAATGGCTTTTAAGCTTGAAAGCAAAGCTTTTGAAGGGTTTTATGTCGCGAAAATCTTACTCAGGCAAGGCAAAGCGATTTTCATTGCACTTTTGTAAAAACCATAAAAATATTGCGAAATTGTAGCGAAATGATACAGTTTCGCTTTAATCGATCGACGAAACGCAGCTTTTCTTCGGAGGATTGCAAAAAAGCGGCGATTTTAATATGATTCTGTTGTAAAAGCTCTCGACCTTGAGAATTTTGTTATTTTCGTCAAAATTTATGACTATTTCGTGATTTTGATAATTTTGCGGTAAAAAATAACTTATAATTGGCAAAAATTCATAAAATTTAGTGTCTTTTTTAGTAAAACTATATTGTTTGACGAAATTTCCGCTGTTATCAAGCCAAACTCTCGATGAAAGCTTGTTATTGCCAAAAACCGTAGATTTATTCGATTGTTTCTGGTTTTGAAGCTTGTCGATAATTGCGCTAATATTAGGTTTTTCTATTGAGGAATCGAAAAAAACATATTCTTCTTTGCTCATTTTTGGCTGACAAGAAAAAATTGCAAATGTCAAAAGAATAAAAATAATTTTTTGTGACGCGCTTTTAATTTTCATATTTTGATTTTTTTGTAGGTTTTTTTGCGGTTTTAGATTTGGTTTTTTTAAGCTTTTTAATTTTCTTAACTTTAAAATCAGACTTTGTTTTGATCGCGCTGTTTTCTAAGAAATCATTTATGATAGTTTGTGTGCCGTTTAATTTTTCATTTAAAATATTTGCTTCAACTTTGTGACCATTGAAAATTTTGTTAAGCTGTTTTAAATCTTGGTTTTTAAAGGCATTTTTAATTTCCAAAAATTCTTCATCGTGAGATTTTTCGGGCAATAATTTCGAGCTTCTAAAATTCACTTCTCCTAAAAATAAAATTTTATCTTGTTTAACTTCAAAAGCCATTTCCGGCTTGGTTTTTCGCTGTTGATTTAGGCCGCCAAATTTTGGATTTAGTGCATTGTTTTTATAAAGTCGGCCAGTTTGTTCAAAGCCGCGAATTTCGTATAATCCGGTTTCAAGCATTAAAATTTGGTAATATTTTGATGGCTTTAAATCGAAGCAATCATCAATTGACACGGTTTGTTTTTCGTCATATTTACACCAAGTTGTGGTAGGATATTTCGAGCTTAGTTTGAATAAAATTATACCTTGTTTGTTGATTGGAAAGCGGTTGACGAAGTTTCCTGAATTTGGAAATCTCGCAGAAATCGCGCTGTTAAGCCACGAACAATTTTGCAGAAAAAATAAAGATATAATTATTAGAAATTTTGTGGTTTTTTTCATAAATTTATTTTTTTAAATTACGTCAAGGCCAATATCGACAGATCTTGCCGAGTGAGTTATGGCGCCAATTGAAATAAAATCGACGTCTAAATTTCGATATTTTTTTATGTTTTTTAAATTGATTCCACCAGAAATTTCTATTTTGCAAGAATTCTTGATAATGTCTTTTGCTTTTTTAATTTGAGAAGGCTTCATATTGTCAAGCATAATGATATCTGGCTTTGATTTTATTGCCTTGGCAACTTGTCGCAAATTGTCGCATTCAACTTCTATTTTTAAGCCTTTTGCATTTTTTTTCGCGCGAGAAATTGCTTCTTCAATGCTTCCTGAGGCCGCGATGTGATTGTCTTTTATCAATACCATGTCGGATAAATTTAGGCGATGGTTTTTTCCGCCACCAATCACAACTGCATATTTCTCAAGGTTGCGCAGGCCTAAAGTGGTTTTTCTGGTATCGAGAATTTGCGTTTTTTTGTTGTTTAAAGTTTTGACGAATTTGTTCGTCAGCGTTGAAATTCCGCTTAAATGTTGAATTGTGTTAAGAATAATTCTCTCGGCGGCAAAAATTAATTTTGCATTGCCAACGCCTTTGGCGATTGATTTTGAGCGCTTGACAGAACTTCCGTCAGAGGCTAAAATTTTTAATTGCAACTTGCTATTCTTAAATTTTGGCGTTGATTTTAAAATGTCGAAACAGATTTTGACCGCGTCAATTCCGCATAAAATTATTTGTTCGCGCGATTTAATATCAAACGCAATTTCGTGATTGTCAGGAATTGTCAAATCGCTGGTGATGTCGTTCAAAGCTTCATCTTCTTTCAACGCAATTTCAATAATTTTAGTTAATTCGTCTTTGATATTTTTCATCTAATTTGTGCAATTTTTTGGATTGAATTTCTGGTTTTTAAGTTTTGCCAATCTCGAGTTAATAAAATAGCGCATAAAATTCATTTCTTCAACGCTAATTTTGGTTTTGTTTTTTTCTACGTCAGAAATTATATTGGTGATAATCTTGAAAGCCATACAGCCATTGCCTTGCTTGGCATGAATAAAAGCAGGCATTTGTTTTGTCCATAGCGGCGCATTTTGCGCATTATTTTCGCTTAATCTGTAAGCCAATTTTAAGGCGAGGGCGTCGTCTTTCAAAACATTATTCGCGAGATAAATTGCCTGAAAAAGCCACCACCAATTTTTGTCGAGGTCTTTTTCGGCGTGGTTTTGAAGATAGTTCGTGATTAGGCGCAAATCTTCTTCATTTTGCGTGTTAGAATAAACATAGGCCGCAAGAGATGGCGTTAAATTTGAGTGATAATTTAGCTCGTCAAGCGTCATAAACCAGCCGTAGAGCTTTGTATAATCGTAGTATTTTAGCGAAACGAAGCCCGCAAAAACGTCTCCAGCATTTTGAATTCGCGTTGAAAATATGCGAAATAAAAATTCGTCATCGCCAAAAGCAAATGTCTTGAGCGCATATTTAGAAGGCAATTCGGGGATTAAATTATATTCGGGTTTGATATTTTGAGTTTTATAGCTGAAAAAAATATGCACAATAAAAGTCGCAAGGAATAAATAGAAAAAGATTTTATGTGAATATGTATGGAAAAAAATCGCGAAATCTTTATTCATCTATAAAAAATTGGTGTTTATTTTGCGAATTTTTCTTTTAGTTCGATCATTTGAAGACAAGCTCGAGCTGCGAATCCGCCTTTGTCTTTTTGCTGTGGATTGGCGCGCGCCAATGCTTGAGCTTCATTTTCGGTTGTGATAATTCCGTTGCCAATTGCAAGCTTTTTTTTGACCGCAAGTCTTGAAATTGCACTCGCACTTTCGTTTGCGACAATATCGTAATGTGAAGTTTCGCCGCGAATTACACAGCCAAGCGCGATATATCCGCAATATTTGTCGGTTTCGTTAGCAAGCGTAATTGCAACAGGAATTTCAAGCGCGCCCAAAACATCGACAATTTCATATTTTGCACCTTGTTTTTCAAGCTCGCGAATCGCGCCGCTAAGCAGCATTTCAGAAATATGCTCATAAAATCTAGCCTGAACAATTAGGATTTTTTTCATAGTCAAAATGTTTAAATATATATTAGTCGCCAATTCTAGCGTATTTCATCGAATTTTCAATAGAATTTTGAGTTTTTATTAGGCCCCTGATTCAGCGAGTTTTGAGCATAATAACCTTATTTTTATAATGTTATTAGAATTATGCTAAAAATCATATTTCTTTTTCTAAATAAAATTGTATAATTATAGACATTATTTTTCAAAACAAGCTTATAAATTCATGCTAAATATTTTTAATCTATTTTTATTTTTGCTGCTAATTTGGATTGGATTAATGTTTTCAATCAAAGAATTATCGGTTTTTTACGCAATTTCTGGCATTATTTTTTCATTTTTAGTGAGTTTTTTGTCGTATAAACTAAAGTTCATCGAAAAAAACTCCGAAATGCTTTATTTACATTTGAATTTTTATCGTCATTTTCTGAAAGTTTTTATCGCGAATTTTTTTAAATCTTTCGGTTTGGCATTTTCTTTGGCCATAGGTAGAAAATCTCTAAGACCATTGATTTATAAGGTTGATATTAGTGACGTTGATAAATTTAATTTGCCGCTTTTGATTGCAACAATTAATATGAATTTAGGATTATCGGTGGTTGAAGATGGCGAGAAATTTTTTACAATTTTTGCTTTGGACGAAAAATTTTTCGAAGAATTTAATCTAAAAAGAATTCTTAAAATTTTGCCAGAAATTAACGAAAATAATTTAGTTTAGATTTTATGAATAATTCCGAAATTGAAAAGAAAATTCTCGATTTAAAAGCTGAATTAAAAAAGCACAACGAGGCTTATTACACGTTTGATGCGCCAAAAATTAGCGATGCGAAATATGACGAGATGAAAAAAAATCTTGGGGAATTTCGCCAAAAATATCCAGAATTTTTTGAGGAAAAGGATGAAGTTTTAGATGTTGTTGGTGCAAAAACTCTCGATATTTTTAAAAAGATTGAGCATTCAAAATCGATGTTGTCTCTTTCAAACGCTTTTGAAAAGGCTGATGTCGTTGATTTTAGTGATCGCATAAAAAGATTTTTGGGTTTTGATAAAAAAGAAAATGAAGTTGAAGATTTATTTTCTTTTGCAAAAAATGGCGAAGAACTTGATTTTTTTTGTGAAACAAAAATCGATGGATTGTCGTTTTCGGCGCGATATGAAAATGGCGAATTGAAATATGTTGCGACGCGCGGCGATGGAAAAACGGGCGAAGATGTGACGCAAAATGTGAAGACAATTAAAGGTTTTCCGTTGGTGTTAAGCGCGAAAAATGCGCCGAAAGTTTTTGAAATTCGCGGCGAAATTTATATGCCAAAATCAGAATTTGTTAAGTTGAATTTAAGGCAAGAAGAAGTTGAGGGCAAGATTTTTGCAAACCCGAGAAACGCCGCTGCTGGCTCGTTGCGACAACTTGACTGTGAAATAACGCGATCGAGAAATTTAAGTTATTTCGCTTATTCTTTGGGCGATTTTTCTGATGATTTTATTTGCAAAAGTCAACAAGAATTGATGGAAAAATTGCGCGAATTTGGTTTTTATGTCGAAAAACATTCGCGACTTTGTAAAAATATTGACGAAATTATCGCGCTTTATCAACAAATTGCTGATTCGCGCTATCAACTCGATTATGATATTGATGGCATGGTTTATAAAGTGAATGATTTTGCTCTACAGCGCCGCCTTGGCTATGTTGCTTCTTCGCCGCGTTTTGCAATCGCTCATAAATTTGCTGCGGAAAAATCAAAAACCGAAATCGAAAACATAATTTTGCAAGTTGGAAGAACCGGAGCGCTTACTCCCGTCGCGGTTTTAAAGCCTGTGAATATTGGCGGAGTTTTGGTTTCGCGCGCAACTTTACACAATCAAGATGAAATAAAAAGAAAAGATGTCAGAATTGGCGACGTTGTCGTTGTCGCGCGCGCCGGAGACGTGATTCCGCAAGTTTTAGAAGTCGATTTATCTAAGCGCAAAAATGATTCTTGTGAGTTTGTTTTTCCGCGCGAGTGTCCTGTTTGTGGCTCGCAAATTATCAAGAATGAAGAAGATGTAGTTTTGCGCTGTTCCGGCGGCTTAAATTGCGACGCACAGTTAAAAGAATTGCTTAAACATTTCGTTTCAAAAGATGCGTTTGACATTGGGGGGCTTGGTAAAAAACAAATCGAGAATTTCTTTTTTGACGAAAAAGTTCGCAGCTTTTGCGACATTTTTACCCTTGAAAAACGCAATTTAGAAAGTGTTGAAAAATTGCAAGAGCAAGAAGGTTTTGGCGAAAAATCGGTCGATAATTTATTTTTTGCGATCAACCAGAAGCGCAAAATTTCTTTCGAAAGATTTATTTATGCCATCGGAATTAGATATGTCGGAATCACTACGGCGAAGCTTATCGCAGGACATTTTATAGCTTATAAAAACTTTAAAGAAAAAATGTGCGCGATTGCGAAATTATCGCCAGAAGAAATGTTAAAAAACCAAGATTTTCAAGATTTTGTCGCGCTTGACGGAATTGGCGAAAAAATGGCGAAGGCAATCGTTGAATATTTCGGTGATGAAAAAAACGTTAAAATGATTAGTGATCTTGAAAATGAAATAGAAGTTTTAGAAGCCAAAAAAATTGTATCAAATTCGGTTTTATCAGGAAAATCAATAGTTTTTACGGGAACTCTTGAAAGAATGACGCGCCAAGAAGCCAAGAAAAAAGCTGAAGATTTGGCGATGAAAGTTGTTGGATCTGTCTCTGCAAAAACCGATTATGTCGTTGCGGGTGCTGATTCTGGCTCGAAATTAAAAAAGGCGCAAGAACTTGGCGTGAAAGTTTTGGACGAAAAATCTTGGGAAGGGTTAATTGCAAATGGTTGATTTGTGCGAGAAAAATCGCGAGAAAATCTAGGCGAATTGTCCGCAGGCAAATCCGCAAGACCACGCGAACTGAAAGTTAAAGCCGCCAAGATGTCCCGTAACATCAAGAACTTCGCCGATAAAATAAAGCCCCGAAACTTTTTTGCTCTCAAATGTTTTTGACGAAATTTCATTGGTGTCAACTCCGCCAGCTGTGACTTCAGCCTTGGCATATCCTTCGTTTCCTTGAACAATTACGCGCCAATTATTTATGTCACTTGCGATTTCTTTCAATTTTTGGTTCGATAAATCGGCGACAAAGCCTTGAATATTGTGCTTATAAGAAATATATGCAGCGAGACTTTTCGGCAAATATTTCGCGATAATTTGGGCAATTTCTTGTCGTGGTTTTTCTTGTTTCTCGCTTAAAAATATTTCGTAAAAATTATGATTGGGCGCTAAATTAATAAAAATTTCTTGGCCATTTTTTATGTAAGATGAAATTTGTAAAATGGCGGGGCCACTTAATCCGCGGTGCGTGAACAGAATTGCTTCTTTAAACGAAATTATATTTTTTAAAGATTTGCACGAAACAACGGCGTCAACCGAAACTCCTGCAAGATGTTTTGTGTCTTCAAGCATTGATGACTCTAGTGTTAGCGGAACAAGTGCCGGATATGGCTCGATGATATTTAAATTAAATTTTCGCGCCACGTCATAGCCAAAGCCGGTCGCGCCCATTTTCGGAATTGAAAGCCCGCCCGTCGCAATCACCAAAGATTCGCAAGAAATTTTCGCAATTTCGGTTTTGTTAATTTCTAAGCAAAATCTGGCGCCAGAATCTTCGCCGCTTAATTTCTCGATATTTTCAACTTTTGTCTCAAGCATAATTTCAACGCCAAATTCTTGACATTCGCTAACTAACATGTCAATAATTTGTTGCGATGAAGCGTCGCAGAACAATTGTCCGAGGGTTTTTTCGTGAAAGGCGATTTTGTGTTTTTTGACCAAATCGATAAAGTCATTTTGCGTGAATCTTTGCAGCGCCGAAACGCAAAAATGAGGATTTTGTGAAATGAAATTTTTCGCAGTCGTGTGAATATTGGTGAAATTGCATCTTCCTCCACCTGAAATGCGAATTTTTTCGCCGACTTTTTTATGGTGGTCGATTAATAAAACTTTGCGATTTCTTTTTGCGGCAGACATCGCACACATTAATCCTGCGGCTCCGGCGCCAATTATGACTGTGTCGTAATAATTATTCATCAAAAACGCGGTCAAATTTTGGCTTCCCTTGTTTGCCTTCATAATGAATTCCGCCTTTTTTGCCGCAAGCCGAAACTATGAGTGCGAGGGACGCGACAAAAATTAATATTTTCGAAAATTTTGGCATTTTTATGTTTTTAATTCTTCAAGACTCCAACTTGCTCGCGGCTTAAAATTTAATTCGTCGAACAAACCAAGTTTCATTTTTTCAACGCCAACCCACGCAATCATTGCGGCGTTGTCTGTGCACATTTTAATTGGCGGCGCGATTATTTCAAGGGATTTATTTTTTGCCCAAAAATCTAATTTCTCAAAAATATATTTATTCGCCGCAACACCGCCCGCAAGTATGATTTTATTGGGTTTCTTTGCCACATCACCAAAATCGTAATGAGCAAAAACATTCTCGAGTCGATTTATCAAAATTTGGCAAACCGTTTTTTGAAAAGACGCGCAAATATCATATTTATCTTGCATCGAGAGCTTTTTGTGTGACTCGAAATGTGAAAAATCGCTTCCGGTTATATTCTCAATTTGGCGTCGAACGGCGCTTTTTAAGCCCGAGAACGAAAAATCATAAATATGTTTTTTCTCAAAGTCAGAATCGACCAGCGGCCTTGGAAATTTGAATTTATTTTCATCGCCAAGAAGTGCCATTTTTTCAACTTGCGGGCCACCCGGATAAACTAAACCCAACATTTGCGCGACTTTGTCGAAGGCTTCGCCAAGCGCATCGTCAATTGTTTGGCCAATTCTCTTATATTCGCCGACATTTTTCGCGAACAAAATTTGGCAATGTCCACCCGAAACCAATAAGGTTAAATAGGGGAATTCGACATTGTTGGTAAGGCGCGCCGTTAGTGTGTGCGCTTCAAGATGATTGACTGCGATGAAGGGTTTTTTTAGCGCAGACGCCAGAGTTTTTCCTGTCATTAAACCAACGATTAAGCCACCAATCAGGCCGGGTCCAGCGGTTGCGGCGATTGCGTCAATATCATCAAATTCAAGATTAGCTTCTTTTAGTGCGCTTAAAATTATCTTGTCTAAAACATCGATGTGAGCGCGCGCAGCAACCTCGGGCACAACCCCACCATATTGTTCGTGAAGTTTTATTTGTGAGTTAATAACATTGCTTAAAATATTTTTTTTATCGTCAACTATCGCAACCGCAGTCTCGTCACAACTAGTTTCGATTCCTAAAATTTTCATTTTCTTAAAATATCGTTTTGTTATATTATAACATATTATTTTAATAAATCAAATATTTATGTGTTTTGACTTAGAAAATAGGGCATTTTCAGGTTTTGTTATATTATAACATATTTTTGCTAACGAGCTTTCATTATCTTAGATCACCGCCCTTGTGGGAATGATAAAAAGAAAGCTATTAAGTGAATAATATAATGTAATATATTTGAAAATAGACTCAGTTTTCGTGAAAAAAACTCCTAAAATTTCTTGAGAAATTTTACTCGCTCGGGCCAAAATTATGCTGAACGTCGAGATTTCCAAATTTCGTGAATTCGGCGTCAAAATAAAGATGCAAGCTTCCGACTGGGCCATTTCTTTGCTTGGCGATGATGACTTCTGAAACGTTGCGCATTCTGCTCATTTCGCTGCGCCATTCTTCAAATTTGGCGATGTCGGCTTCGGGCGGTTGTTTTCGTTCAAGATAATAACTTTCGCGATAGATGAAAGCCACAACGTCGGCGTCTTGTTCAATCGAGCCCGATTCGCGCAAATCAGAAAGTTGCGGACGTTTATCGTCGCGCTGTTCAACGGCTCGCGATAATTGAGAAAGCGCCAAAACCGGAATTTGAAATTCTTTGGCGATTGCTTTTAAGCCCTGTGTGATTTCTGAAATTTCTTGGACGCGATTTTCAGAGCCACGCGAGCTTGAGCCTTTCAAAAGCTGTAAATAATCGATGACGATGAAAGCGAGATTGTGTTTTCTGATCATTCGGCGCGTGCGTGTTCGAACGGCTGAAATTGATAAAGCTGGAGTGTCGTCAATGAAAAATGGCCAAGATGCAATGTCGGCAGAGCGCGTGGCGATTGCTTCCCACTCCATATCGTTAATTTGTCCGGTGCGGAATTTCGTGGCGTTGATGCTGGCTTCCATAGATAAAATACGCGCCGAAAGCTGATCGGCAGACATTTCGAGTGAGAAAAATCCGACGGCTTTTTTACCTTTTTCGTCAACAACATCGCGATTGAGAAATTTGCACGCATTCACCGCCATATTGATCGCAAGCGCGGTTTTACCCATTGAAGGTCGTCCCGCCAAAATCAACAAGTCAGAATTTTGCATTCCGCTAAGCATTTTGTCGAAATCGGCAAGGCCCGTAGACACGCCGCTAATGTGGTTGTCGCGCTTTCTTGCAAGTATAGTTTTGTCTAAAGTTTCTTTAAGTGAAACTGAAATATTGCGAAAATCACTTTTGCCCGATCCTTGATTAACAAGGTTAAACAAGCCAGATTCTGCTTTTTCAATTTGCTCTTGGCCGCTCGATTTTTCATTAACTTTATAAGCCGAATTGACAATTTCTTCGCCAATCATCACCAAACTTCTTTTTAATGCTAAATCTTGAATTAAGCGCGCATAATCAGCAATATCAATGATCGCCGAAGCGTGAGAAAGTAGTGTCGATAAATAAGACGCGGCGCCAATTGCTTTAATTGATTGCTCGTTATCGAAAAATTGTTTTAACGTAACTTGATTGGCAATTATGTTGGTTTTTTCAACATTGTGCAAAATTTGTGAGTAAATTTTTTGGTGCGCTGGTTCGTAAAAATGTTCGGGAGTTAAAAACTCAGAAACGCGATTTAAATATTCGTTATTGAGAATTATTGTCCCTAAAATTGCTTGTTCAGCGGCAATATTATAAAGCTCTGAGCGATTATCCGGAAGATTTTCTTGTAAATTTTGCAACATCTTTTTTCTATTATATTTTAGATAAATTTTATAATTATTTCAAAAATTCGCAAGCTTTTTTGTACAATTCTTGATTTGCGCAAGCGAGCAATTTTACGTTAGATTTTAGGCCAAGTTCGCCTTTTTCCCACTCGCCAATTGCGCCACCAGCCATTTTTATGATGGGAACAAGCGCCGCATAATCATAAACTTGAAGGTTTGGCTCGATAATAATGTCGATGAATCCACTCGCAAGAAGCGCGTAAGAATAACAGTCTCCGCCATAAATTACGCCGCCATATTTTTGATATTTCGCTTTCCCCGCCAATTTTTGAAATTTATCAAGGTCGGTTTCGTTAAAGAAAAAAGGCGAAGTTGTAGAAATTATCGCATCTTTAATTTCGGTGCAGCGACGCGTTTTTATTGGTTTTTTATTAAGCCAAGCACCACTTTTATCAGAATCGTCGTCAATTCCAAGCCATCTTTCCTTATTGATTGGTTGGTTCATTATTCCTAAAACTGGTTTGTTTTTATAGGCCAGGGCGATTAGTGTGCCAAAAGTTGGGCGGCCAATGATGAAAGACGAGGTTCCGTCAATTGGGTCGATAATCCACTGAAAATCAGAATTCGGGTTGGTCAAGCCATATTCTTCGCCGATAATTCCGTGCTCGGGAAAATGGTTGATGATTTCGCGGCGCAAAACTTCTTCAATTTCGCGATCAGCTTTCGTGACAGGGCTGTGGTCATCTTTTTCGATTTCACCATTATTATTGCGAAAATATTTTATGGCAATTTCTTGACTCAAATCGGCCAAATTATTGGCGAAATCAATGGTTTTTTGGTCTAACATCGATATTTTTTATTAAATTTATATAGAAAATTTGTTTTTTGATTATAGTATTAATAAAAAATAATTGCTATAAAAAATATTTTAGACTAAATTGTTAAGGAAATATTAAATATATAAAATATGAAAAAAGAAAGAATTGCAATAATTTCTGGTTTTAGATCGCCAATGGGAAAGGCGGGCGGCGTTTTAAAGAACGTGTCTGCAAGCGATTTGGGAGCGAGAATTTTAAAAGAAGTTGTGATCAGAAGTGGAGTTGATGTTCAAAAAATTGACGAAGTGATAATTGGCAACGTGGCTCAACCAGCCGATTCGGCCAATATTGCGCGAGTGATTGCGCTTAAAGCGGGATTGCCAGAAAAAATTCCGGCGTTTACTGTTCACAGAAATTGTGCATCGGGAATGGAGGCGATGACAACCGCGGCTTGTAAAATTAGAAATGGCGAGGCTGAAATTATAGTTGCTGGCGGCGTTGAATCGATGAGCAACATCCCGCTTTTTTATGGCAAAAAAATGACCGAACTTTTCGGCAATTTATTCAAAGCCAAAACTTTGTCACAAAGATTGTCAGTTTTGTCAACATTTCGCCTACATTTCTTAAAGCCAATTATCGGCATTCAACAAGGCTTGACCGATCCAATTTCGGGCTTGATTATGGGTTGCACCGCAGAAAATGTCGCGCGTGATTTTAAAATTACGAGAAAAGAGCAAGACGACTTTTCTTTAGAAAGCCACAAACGCGCAGCTGAGGCGATTTCGAGCGGAATTTTTTCTCAAGAAATTATTCCCGTTTTTGACAATAAAGACAAGATGATCGAAGAAGACGAAGGTGTTCGCAAAAACCAAAAAACCGAAGATTTGGCGAAATTAAAGCCATATTTCGAAAGAAACACGGGAACAGTAACGGTTGGAAATTCTTCTCAGATCACTGACGGAGCGGCTTTCGCGGTGTTGATGACCGAGTCAAAAGCTAAAGAGCTTGGCCTTGAGGTTTTGGGATATTTGGTCGATTATTCCTACGCCGGATTAGAGCCTGAGAAAATGGGGCTTGGTCCGGTTTATGCAACCGCAAAAATGTTCGATAAAAACGGATTTAGCCTTGACGATATGGAATTAATCGAGTTAAATGAAGCCTTCGCGGCGCAAGTTATTGGCTGTGAACGCGCTTTTGCGTCGGAAGAATTCGCGAAAGAAAAACTTGGACGAAGCAAGGCGATGGGCGTTATTAGCCGCGACAAGCTAAACGTTAGCGGTGGTGGAATTGCTCTTGGTCACCCTGTCGGAATGACGGGAGCGCGAATCATAATCCATTTACTTCGCGAGTTAAAAAGACGCGGCAAAAATCGCGGACTTGCAACACTTTGCATTGGCGGCGGACAAGGCGGCGCTGTTATGGTTGAGGTTGAATAGTTCGATGCTTGGTCTTGGCAAAATGACGACAAATTGTCGAGAATATAAAATTGTATTCTATGTGCCAGATTATTTTTAGAGGCGCGGATTAAAAAATTACTTCTGAAATTGAAATTATTAATAACAAAACAAAACTATGATAAACGAACTAACAAATAAAGCGAAAGGTAAAATGGACGACACGATGGCGTCGTTAAAGCGCGATCTTGATTCAATTTCGACGGGAAGGGCAAATCCATCTTTGCTTGACACAATTCGAGCTGAAGTTTATGGCGCGATGATGCCGCTTTCGCAAGTTGCGACGGTTTCGGTTTCTGATTCTTCGACGCTTGCAATTCAAGTTTGGGACAAAGGAAATGTTAAAGCGGTTGAGAAGGGAATTATCAACTCGAATTTGGGTTTTAATCCATCAATCGACGGTCAATTAGTGAGAATTTCTATCCCGAAACTTAGCGAAGAAAGACGCAAAGAATTAGTAAAATTGGCGAAAAAATATGGCGAAGATAAAAAAATCGCGATTCGCAACGTAAGACGTGACATTTTGGACGATTTTAAAAAGCACGAAAAAGAACTCGGAAAAGACTCTGCGCATTCTTTTAACGAAATTATCCAAAAAATTACTGATGAATTTGTCAAAAAAATTGACGATGCAATTATCGCAAAAGAAAAAGATTTGATGAAGGTTTAAATGAACTTCTTCAAAAAGAAAAAGCCAATCGAGACCATTGATTTCAAAGCGCCCGCTCATATTGCTGTCATTATGGACGGAAATTATCGCTGGTCGAAATCAAAAAATTTGCCGCTAAAAATTGGTCATAAAAAAGGCACTGAAAATATCGAAAAAATTATCGATGCTTCAATCGAATTTGGAACAAAATATCTTACAATTTACGCATTTTCTTCCGAAAATTGGAATCGTCCGAAAGACGAAGTTGAATATTTGTTGGCGCTTCTCGACGAATATCTCGACAAAGAAATAAAATCTTTGATGGCAAAAGGTGTTCGAATTTTAATTTCAGGAAATTTAACCAGATTATCTCAGAAAACTCGCGACAAAATTAAAGAAATTGAAGAGGCGACCGCAAAAAACGAGAAATTTACGCTTAACGTGGCTTTTAGTTATGGCGCGCGCCAAGAAATTGTCGATGCTATAAAGAAAATTGCGCTTGAAGTTACTGAAAATCCCAGTAGAATTGACGAAATTGACGAAGGATTGGTCGCGAAAAATTTATATCAACCGCAAGTTCCTGATCCAGATTTAATGATTAGAACCGCGGGAGACGTTCGAATTAGCAATTTTTTGTTGTGGCAAAGCGCTTATACCGAATTTTATTTTACTGATATTTTATGGCCAGATTTTTCTAAAGATGATCTGAAAAAAGCCATAATTGATTTTAACCAAAGAATAAGGAAATATGGAAAAAGATAAATTTACGAAAATTGCGGCCGTTGCCAAAGATATTGTTTGCAGAATTCTTATTGATTTAGAAAATCTCGTGAAATTTTTGTCGCAAAAACTTGCAAAAGTCGACGTTTCTGACGGAAATTTAAAAAAGAGAATCATAAGTTCGCTAATTATGATTCCGTTTGCTTTTTATGCGATTTATTTTTCGAAAGAGTTGTTTTTATTTTTCGGAATTGCGATTGCGATTTTAATGGTTTATGAATGGGTCGACATCAGCAAAAGAATGGGCGATCAAACAAAATGGCGCGTTATCGGCTTTCTTTACATTTTAATCCCGATTTATTGCGTCATCAGACTTCGTTTTATCGATTCTGACATCGTGTTTTGGATGTTTTTGATCATCTGGACAACCGATATTTCGGCTTATTTTGTTGGAAAAATCGTCGGCGGAAAAAAACTTGCGCCAAGCATTAGTCCCGGAAAAACTTGGTCTGGAATGTATGGCGCGCTTGCGGCTTGCGCCTGTCTTGGCTTGGTGAGTTCTTTGATGTTCACTGGTGGCGCGCTGTTTTTTATGTTTATCGCGGTTATTATTTCTTTGGTAGAACAGGCCAGCGACTTGGTTGAGTCGAAATTTAAGCGCATTTTTGGCGTAAAAGATTCTGGAAACATAATCCCCGGTCATGGCGGAGTTTTAGACAGAATTGACGGCATGATGCTTGTTGCGCCATTTTTGTTAATTTTGGTCAATATTTTTCCAAGACAATTCGGATTATAATTTATCGGCTTGAAGCGTTGATTTTAGGCGCTTCAAGCCATAAATTTACTTTATAATATCTCCCTTTCGCAATTTCTTTTTTTTAGCCCCATAATTGTAATATTTTGCAACATTATTTTTAGCGATAAAAGTTGACTTTTGTGCTTATTTCTCTATAATTTCGGCTATAATACCATTTCCCACTAATAATTAACCGTTTATGTGTCTAAAATTATTTGGCCAAAAAAGGCTAATTATTAGTGGAAAGTGGTATTAATGCGATTTTATTCTGATTTTTAAGCAAACTTTTAAACAATGACTAAGCAAAAATTCGTATATTCATTTGGTGATGGCAAGTCTGAGGGCGATTCTTCGATGAAGAACCTTCTTGGCGGGAAGGGCGCAAATTTGGCCGAGATGTCGAATATGGGATTGCCTGTGCCTCTAGGGTTTACGATTACGACTGAAGTTTGCGATGTCTATTATAAAAATAACAAAAACTTCCCCGATTCTTTGAAAGATGAAGTGAATAAAGCACTTGCGCATATTGAGAATAAACTTGGCGCGAAATTTGGTGACGAAAAAAATCCCCTGCTTTTTTCAGTTCGTTCGGGCGCTAGAGCGTCAATGCCGGGAATGATGGATACGGTTTTGAATTTGGGTTTGAATGACAAGACGGTTCTTGGTTTGGCGGCGAAATCTGGCAATGCGCGTTTTGCTTGGGATTCTTACAGACGCTTTATCCAAATGTATTCTGATGTTGTGCTTGAGCTTGATCGCTATAATTTTGAAGTGATTTTGGATGAGAAAAAACACGAACTTGGCGCTAAGCTTGATACCGATTTAACCGCTGAAAACCTTGAAGAAATTGCTAATTTATTTAAGGCAAAAGTTAAGGAAGATACGGGTAAAGAATTTCCGCAAGATGCGCAAGAACAGCTTTGGGGCGCAATTCGCGCGGTGTTTGCTTCTTGGATGAATGAGCGCGCAATCACTTATCGTCATCTTAATAATGTGCCTGCAAGCTGGGGCACGGCGGTGAATGTGCAGTCGATGGTGTTTGGTAATATGGGCGATGATTCGGCGACGGGTGTGGCGTTTACGCGCAATCCATCAAACGGCGAGAAAGCTTTATATGGCGAGTTTTTGATTAATGCGCAAGGTGAAGATGTGGTTGCGGGCATTAGAACTCCGCAATCAATTACTAATGCGGGCAAGGCGCAGCTTGGTTCTACGCTGCCTTCAATGGAAGAAGCGATGCCTGAAGTTTTTGCTGAGTTTTTAAAGATTTATCAAAAGCTTGAATCGCATTATCGCGATATGCAAGATATTGAATTTACGGTGCAAGATAAAAAATTGTGGATGCTACAAACCCGCAACGGTAAACGCACGGCGCATGCTGCTGTAAAAATTGCAGTTGATATGGTGAAGGAAGGTTTGATTGATAAAAAAGAAGCGATTAAAAGAATTGAACCGGAAAGTTTAGATCAACTTTTGCACCCAACTTTAGACCCAAAAGCAAAAGTTAATGTGATTGCAAAAGGCTTGCCGGCGTCTCCTGGTGCGGCTTCAGGCATTGTGGTGTTTTCGAGTGCTGATGCTGAAAAAAGAACTGAGCAAGGCGAAAAAGTAATTTTGGTGAGAGTTGAAACCAGCCCTGAAGACATTAAAGGAATGCATGTTTCGCAAGGAATTTTAACCGCTAGAGGCGGCATGACATCGCACGCGGCTGTTGTTGCAAGAGGCATGGGAACGCCTTGTGTTTCTGGCGCGATGGGATTGCATGTTGAACATAATTCAAAATTTTTCACGGCCAATGGCGTGAAAGTGAAAGAGGGCGAAACCATTACTATCAACGGTTCAACTGGTGATGTAATTTTGGGTGTAGTGCCAACTTTAAAGCCAAATTTATCTGGTGATTTTGAAGAATTAATGACTTGGGCTGATGAAATTAGAACGCTTAGAGTGCGCACCAACGCCGAAACTCCGCTAGATTGCCAAACCGCGCGCGACTTTGGTGCTGAAGGAATTGGCCTATGCCGCACCGAGCACATGTTTTTTAGCGAAGACCGCATTATTTCGGTTCGTGAAATGATTTTAGCTGAAGATGTGAAGGGTCGCAAAAAAGCCTTGGCGAAATTATTGCCGATGCAGCGCAAAGATTTTGTCGAGATTTTTAAAATTATGGCGGGATTACCCGTTACTATCCGCTTGCTTGATCCTCCTTTACATGAATTTTTGCCGCACAAAGAAAGCGAAATCGCCGAAGTGGCGAAGGCCGTGGGCGTTGATGTTAGCTATGTAAAATATCGCATGAGCCAATTGCAAGAACAAAACCCGATGTTAGGGCACCGCGGTTGTAGGCTTGGAATTTCATACCCAGAAATTTATGAAATGCAAGCGCGCGCCATTTTTGAAGCGGCTTCGATCGTTAAAAAAGAAACCGGTAAGGATGTGTTGCTTGAGGTGATGGTGCCGCTTGTTATGACTAAAAAAGAGCTTGAGATTTTGAAAAAATTAATTGTTGCAACTGAAAAATCGGTGCAAATTGAGCAAAATGTTGAGTTAAAATATATGGTTGGAACCATGATCGAGCTGCCTCGCGCGGCTTTGATGGCGGATGATATTGCGAAAGAAGCCGAGTTTTTCAGCTTTGGCACGAATGATTTAACGCAGACTACACTAGGGCTTAGCCGTGATGATTCTTCGAACTTTTTGGGGCATTATCAAAAAGCGGGCATTTTGGAGAAGGATCCGTTTGCCGAGCTTGATGTGGAAGGTGTTGGCCAGTTGATTAAGATTGCGGTTGAGAAAGGCAAGGCGACGCGCCCTGATATTAAGCTGGGGATTTGTGGCGAGCATGGGGGGAATCCGAATTCGATTTATTTCTGTCATAAGGTGGGGTTGAATTATGTTTCTTGTAGTCCGTATAGGGTTCCTATAGCTAGACTCGCAGCGGCTCGGGCGGGGTTGTAGTTATGTTGGAGTGGATTTCTAAATTTATTGAAATTTTTATATCTAGTAAGTTAGTGAGGATGCCGGTGGTAATAATTTTTTCTGTATTAATAACGGCATCCATGTTTTTATTTATTCCTGATTTAAATAGTCAGTGGAAAACTTTTTTTCCACATTTAGAAATAATTCCATGGTTATGTATTGTATTTTTCTTAAGTTTATTAATTTGCAGATTAATAAACTTTGTTTATAAAAAAATTTCATATAACGCTTTAACTGATAAAAGCTGTTTAATTAAAATTACTACAATTCCCTATCAATGTTTTTGGTCTTGCACTTTACAAAAAGATGGTAAGTTGCAACTTGAAATAATAATAGATTTTAATGCCCTTAATACATCTCCGAACCCTTTAAGGTTTTTAAATTATCAAATATTACCTCCTAAATATTCTTCTAAAATATCTTGGCCTATTATACTTCCTTCAATAAAGAAAATAGGAACTCATTTTTCTGAGCCAGACTTGCCAATTTTATCAAATTTTCCCACTAAATGCAGAATCAATGCATTTATTGAGATGGACAAAAAACCAAAAATAGATTTTTTAGATGTGACTTTTAAAATTACTGATGAGACGGGATATGTCCATAATCTAAAAGCGCGTTGTAAAAAAATTGGTTAACTAGTCCAGGTTTGTAAACCTGTCCTCACTTTCATGTCAACTATAAACAACCGTAAAGTTGAAGTTTTACATTCCTGCAAGAAATGACTTGCCTGAAAGTTAACCTAAAATCATGTATTTATATAGTAACAGTAAATAATAATTTTACACAAATTTTAATCCAGATAATTGTTGAATATTTGTAAGTATTATTTTAATCTTAACAAGAGCCTTTTATAATTATTTAGCTTTAAACCACAATATCTAACCCACAAAAAATAAAAGCCATGAGACAGTATAAACAAAAAAATTTATTTACTAATTTTAATACTTCTTTAACGAAAAATTTAAAATTAGTAAGTTCTAAAAAGCCAAAATCTGCACCTACTTTTATAGATCTCTTCTGTGGAATTGGGGGATTCCATTTGGCACTTCACAATATTGGAGCAAGGTGTGTATTTGCTTCTGAGTGGGATGAGTCTGCCAGAAAAACATATGAACATAATTTTTTTGGAATATCTTCTGAAGTTTTTGATGGTGAAAATTTTGCAGGAGATATAACTTTAGTGAATCCTAAATCAATTCCTGATTTTGATATTTTATGTGCAGGATTTCCTTGTCAGCCCTTTTCA
>CAMCFD010000017.1 GCA_945874115.1 Rickettsia typhi
GCCAATACAAAAGGACAAAATAAGCCACCGCGCCCACGCTTTTGAACGGTTTCTAAATTGGCTAATCACTCAATAATTTATGACGCAAAAACAGATTATTATTGATGTTCAAATCAAAAGCAAAGTCTGGAAAAATATCAAAAACATCAAGAATTTTGTCGATAAAACTTGTAAAAATTTGATTTTAGAAACCGAGTTAAAAAAATTTTTGACCGGAAAAAAAAGCCTTGAAATGACCGTTTCTCTAGTTTGCGACGCCCAAATCAAAAAAATAAATCAAGAATTTCGCGCTAAAAATAAAGCAACCGACGTTTTGTCATTTCCATTTCTTGACGAAAAATTAATTCGCAAAAATGGTTTGCAAAATACGATAAAAAATCAGCAAATTTTAATTTTGGGCGATATCGTTCTAAGCCTTGAAAAAAGCCGCTCTGAGTCAATGAAATCAGAAAAAACATTTCATAATCACTTGACTCATCTTTTGCTTCATTCTATTCTACATCTAATTGGATTTGATCACGAAAATAAAAAAGACGCAAAAATTATGGAAGAATTAGAAATAAAAATTTTGCGAAAATTCAACATTGAAAACCCTTATAAAGCTTAGAAGATGCTGATTTTGACCAATATTGCGATAATTATCTCAACAATTCTAATTTCGATAAAATATTTTGTAAGCACAAATTCTTACGAAAGAATTATCTCGTTTTATTTACTTTTTTTAAGCCTGACGCTTTTAATTATCATCAATTCTATCATCGACTTTAACACGATTTTAGACGTTGCCATAATTTTATTTTTACTTGGATTTACCGCGATTTTATTCTTAACAAAACGCAAAAAATGATTATTTTAGCTTGGCTATTAATGTTTTTGGGATGCTTTTTGCTGCTTTTTTCAGCGATCGCATTTTTGCGCGCCAAAGATATTTTTGTGATGATGCAGCCGCTTAAAATCATTAATTTCTACGCGATTTCGCTGATTTTATTAGCCCTTTTGATCGAAAAATTCTCGATGATATTCTTCGCGAAAATTTTATTTATTATTGTTTTGAATATAATTACGACGAATTTTTTATATCACTTTATTTTGAAAAATGCGAATAAAGATAAGATTGTGCCAGATGCTGATTTTAAGGATAGATTATAGCGCGAAGCGTGTTTTAAGCGTCGACAAGAACAACTAGTTTTTTACCATCAAACATTTCAACTGTGCCGCTTTTAACTGCAATTTCTTTTATAACTTTATCTGCGTCATCAAACACCGAAATATTGCCTTCTTTAAGCTCGCCAACAAGAGATTCGTGGCCTTTCATAAAGCCTATATCACCCGAAACAACAGGCACGACAACTTGATGTGCTTGACCCTGAAACAAAAAACCCTCAATCGAAATTATTTCAACATTAAGCATAATATATTTTAAAAACTGCAAAAAGTCTGCGCTTAAATTTCACACAGACTTTTCGCTTTTATGAATGAACAAAACTAAACTTTGAAGCTTAGTTTTTTAACAATTTTGCACCTTTTTCAATAGCTTCTTCTATTGATCCAACCATATAAAACGCGGCTTCTGGAAGATAATCGTATTTTCCTTCGCAAATCGCTTTAAAGCTCGAGATTGTATCTTTTAACGCAACCAATTTTCCTGGAGAACCAGTGAAAACTTCGGCAACGTGGAAAGGTTGTGACAAGAAACGCTGAATCTTACGAGCGCGCGCCACAGTAAGCTTGTCTTCTTCAGAAAGCTCGTCCATACCAAGAATTGCAATGATGTCTTGCAATGATTTATAAGCTTGCAAAACGCGCTGAACTTCACGCGCAGTTTGATAATGTTCGTCGCCAACGATTCTTGGGTCAAGAATGCGCGAAGTAGAGTCAAGCGGGTCAACCGCAGGATAAATCCCCATTTCAGCAATTTGACGAGAAAGAACTGTTGTTGCGTCCAAATGCGCAAAAGATGTAGCTGGAGCCGGATCTGTCAAGTCATCAGCAGGAACATAAATCGCTTGAACTGAAGTGATTGAACCATTTTTAGTCGAAGTAATTCGCTCTTGCATCAAGCCCATTTCGGTCGCAAGAGTTGGCTGATAACCAACCGCAGATGGGATTCGACCCAAAAGCGCAGAAACTTCAGAACCAGCTTGAGTGAAGCGGAAAATATTATCGACGAAGAAAAGCACGTCGCGATTTTCTTTATCACGGAAATATTCAGCTTGAGAAAGGCCAGTCAAAGCCACGCGAGCACGGGCTCCAGGTGGTTCGTTCATTTGTCCGTAAACAAGCGCAACTTTTGAATTTTCTGGGTTTTTAATGTCGATAACGCCAGAATCAATCATTTCGTGATAAAGGTCGTTTCCTTCGCGGGTTCTTTCACCAACGCCGGCAAACACTGAATAACCGCTGTGAGCTTTTGCAACGTTGTTGATTAATTCCATAATCAAAACTGTTTTACCAACACCAGCACCGCCAAACAAGCCGATCTTTCCACCTTTTGAATAAGGGGCAAGCAAATCGATAACTTTAATTCCTGTAACCAAAATTTCGGTTTCTGTCGCTTGATCAACCAGCTCTGGAGCCGGAGCGTGAATTGATTGTAAGATTTTCGAATTAATCGGGCCTTTTTCGTCAATTGGCTCACCGATAACGTTCATGATTCGACCCAAAGTTGCAGCCCCAACCGGAACCGAAATTGGCGCGCCACTGTCAATAACTTCAGCGCCACGAGTCAATCCATCTGTAGAATCCATCGCGATTGCACGAACTGTTTTTTCACCGATATGAAGAGCTACTTCAAGCACTAATTTTTTGCCATTATTTTCGCAAGTAAGGGCGTTGTAAATCGCCGGCAATTCTTCAGAATTTTCAAATTCTACGTCGACTACGGCCGAGATGATTTGAGAGATTCTTCCAACTGATCTGTGAGCGCTGTTTTTTTGCGCAATATTTTCTGTCATAAAAAATTAAAAAATAAATAAATGTTAACAAGCCAGAAATTATAAAGAAAAAAAATTAAATTTCAAGCGAAAAATAAATCCTTGCGCTGATTTTCTTTAAAACCAGCCTTAATCGGAGAAGGTTAATCTTTAAAATCATTGCAAAAAAGGCGCAAAAACAGAGTCTTGTTTAAGAAAATATTAACTTATTTGTGATGATTTTATGCCAAAGTTTTTCGCTTAAACGATCGCCAAATCTAGCTTGAAGGACTTATCGCCATCAAGCCGCCTTGCAGCAATTTTTGCGCCTCAAGCAAAACATCGCGACCAATTGGTGCCGCGGCCGAAGAGCCACTTTTTCCGTGTTCGACCACGACCGAAATTGCATATTTTGGCTCAGAAACTGGCGCATATCCGACGAAAATCGCGTGATTTTGGTTGGTGTCTCGCAACATTTCGGCCCTACTCATTTGGTCTTCGCGCTTCGAAATAACTTGCGAAGTACCTGTTTTTCCAGCCATCTCAAAGCCTTTTTCGGTGATTCTGCGATAATATGATGTTCCTTCTGGGTCATTTACAACGCGCCTCATGCCCTCTAAAATCAGGTCTAGATGAGCTTTGTTGACCAAAGACTTGCCTTTCAATTCGTCAAATTGTTTGCGAACTTTTTGGTTATTGACTAAATATGGCTTGATCGGAATTCCGCCATTGGCAAGGCGCGCGGTAATCAACGCCATTTGCAGAGGAGTCGCCAAAACAAAACCTTGTCCAATCGCCGAATTTAGCGTGTCGCCACCAACCCAAGGCTGATGAAAAACTTTGCGCTTCCACTCTTCTGACGGAACATTTCCGGTTCTTGCGCCATATAAACTTATATCGAGTTTTTCGCCATAGCCAAATCTGTGCGCCACGTCAGTGATTGGCTGCATGCCGATTTGACTTGCGACATTATAAAAATAAACGTTGCATGAATGTGCGATGGCGCCAACCATATCAAGCGATCCGTGGCCTTTATCTTCCCAGCAGTGAAAACGTCTTCGACCAAGTTGGAAATATCCGGGGCAATAGAAAGTTTTCTTCGGGTCAATTCCCTTTTCAAGCGCGGCAAGCGCCGTCATCAGCTTAAAAGTTGACCCCGGTGGATAAATCGCCGAAAGCGGCTTATTGTTGAGCGGAAGCTTCCAATTTTTACTGAGCTCGTTCCAATATTCATGCGAGATTCCTTCGACGAAATTGTTGGCGTCAAAAGCCGGAGCAGAAACATAAGATAAAATTTCGCCAGTTTTTACATCCATCACAACAACCGATGCGGCAAGGCCTTCAACCCTTTTTGTTACGAATTTTTGCAAGTCTAAATCGATAGTAAGGCGCAAAGTCGGACCTTCAGTTTGTTCGCGCACAGAAATCGTGCGAACTGGTCGCTCAAGGGCGTTCACCTCAACATATTTCACGCCATATTTTCCGCGTAAAATTTTATCGAAACTTTTTTCAATGCCGGTTTTTCCAATTCTAAAGGCGGGCATCGCAAACAGAGCTTTCTCGTCCTTCTCAACCTCTCTCTCGCTTGGAACAGAAACATAGCCAAGAAAATGTGCGGTTTCGTAAGGAAAAGGATATCGGCGCAAAACTTCGCTTTCAATTGACGTTCCAGGAAGTCTGTATGAATTGAGCTCGATGCGCGCCACATCGTCCCACGAAAGGCTGTTAATCAACGAAATCATCGTGCGCCTTTTAGCATTTTTAACCCGCGCAAGTAACACATTTTTGTCGCTTTCGCTAAAATTTAAAATTTCGGTTAAATTATGCACCAATTTCTCGACGTCCCTTTTGTCTTCAAGGTATAAATATAGGCGATAATTTTGCACATTTTGCGTCAAAGCTCGACCTTTGCGATCGATGATAATTCCGCGCCCCGCAGGCTTAATCATCGGCTTAATGCTGTTAGAATTCGACTGAATTGTATATTGTTTATGCTTGAAAATTTGCAAATAAGCAAGGCGCAAAACGAGGATTAACGACAAAGCCCCTTGGGCGCCGCTAACAAAGAAAGTACGACGGTTAAAAACTTTATTTTTACGAATGTCGCGCAGCATCTAATATTTTTCTTCGATAAATTTTTGATTCAAATAATCACAAACTTTGTGCATGACAACATAAAATATTGATGACAAAATAAACTGAATTGCAATGATCAAAATAGAATAGAAAGCACCGTTATATAAAGACAAAATCGCCCATTTCATGAATAAAAAACAAAATAAAAACGAGATGAATTGATAGAGAATTTGGCGAAAATCTTGCCTGATAACCAATCTTTGATTAGCAACCACAAAAAGCTGGATTAATAAAATATAAATTAATGGCGTGAGACCAAGCGGATTGCCGTTTAGTGCATCATTCAAAAACCCCAAAAAGAACACAAACCACAGGCCAAAAGCTTGGCGAAATATCGCGAAATAAAACACAATCATAACGTCAAAAAGCGGCATAGTTTTTGAAAGCCCAGCAATTTTAATGTCTAAAATATTGAACATGACGAACAAAACTGCAATCAGATGAAGAATGACCTTGCTCGATGACGATTTTTTAACAAACATTTTTTTAGATTTTACTTTTTTTAGCGGCCAAAATATTTATAGAATTGTAAGTCGATTTTATAAAAAGTAAATGATTTTTGCGCAATTTTTTTAAAATAAATTGTACACGATTTTTGACACTAAAAAAATCGGGCACAAAAAAAAGCCCAACTCAATTATCTCAAGTTGGGCCTTTAATTTATCGCGGGAAAAATTAATTTATTTGTCGAACATTTTTGCAAAATTTCTTCTTTTTCTTTTCTTCCAGAATCCTCTGTGATAAGCGTCAGAAGCCAAAAGCGGGATAACTGATGTAGCTTCAGCAAAAACCATTTGCTCGTAAGCCGTGTCGACTTTGCCCCAAGAACAAGCTTCTTTCAAAGTTGAGCTTGAGCAAGCGCCATCACGAGAATCAGCAACTGTAATTTGCACCGCATATTTGTGCATATCAACTTCTTCGCCCAAAATTTCGGCGCAAACAACTGTGTCTTGCACGAAATTTTTTGGCACACCGCCACCAACCATCAACAAGCCTGTGGTTCCGGCTTTGATTTTAATGTCAGTCAATTCTTTGAAATCGGCAATTGAGTCGATTGTCATGTATTTTTTCGGATTTTTCACTTGATGTAAAACTAGTCCGAAGCCAGCAGATGAATCGGTGAAAGCTGGGCAGAAAATTGGAACGCCATGATCATAAGCAAGCTCGATCAAAGACTCTTCTTTTTTCTTGTGTTTCTTCAAATATTTTCCCATTTCTTTGATAAACTCACGAGAAGAATAAGCGCGCGGCTCTAAGCTGTTCGCAATTTGAAAAATAATATTATCGCATTTCTGCAAATTTTCTTCATCGATATAAGTATCATAAATTCTGTCGATATAATTATCGCGCAAAAATTTATCATCAATAAATGGCGTGCCTTGATAATGCTTGAAGCCCAAGGCCTCGAAGAAATCCATATCAACGATTGAAGCGCCAGTCGCAACGATTGCGTCAATCATGTTATATTTTATCATGTCGGCATAAACTTTCATGCAACCACCAGCAGAGGTTGATCCCGCTAAAGTTAAAATGTTTGAGCAAGAATTATCTTTTAACATCATATTGAAAATCTGCGTCGCACGCGCCAAATCACGCGATGTAAACGACATATTGTCCATTTGATCAATAATCACACGCGAGTCAAAACTCGTGATGTCGATATGTTTAACTTGTCTTTTTAGCAATTCTTTTTTCGTAACCATTTTTCTTAAATAAATAAATTAAAATAAATAACAAACCAATTTATAACAAAAATACCTGCAAAGCCACTATTTTCGGCATTTGTTTTAGGACATTTTTTTTATTTAGCAAGATAATTCTGTGATTTTAAAAATATCTTGAATTTATACATCGGGGTTTCATAACATTTGCCACCAACAATTAAGCCTTTTAGACCAAAATTATGAAGCGTAAATGGTTTGGCAAATCGTATAACGCACAAACGAAGAATTCGCGCTGGTTTCGAGCCTTCTCAACATTTTATTTTGCAACACCTTTCCATAAAACAGCTTGCGCCACAATAACATTTTTGCCGTTAAAAGTGCAAGAAGGCGAGCCATATAACTCATATCCGTCAAGCAGAGCCTTGCTAACTTTTTCGCAAAAACTTCGATCGTCGACGCCCGTCAACAAACGATAAACTGGCCGCCCGTCAGACAACAAACCGTCGCGGCCAATTGTAATATTATTCGTCATTTATAAAGATTATTGGTTTTTAGATTGCTCTTCAAGACCCTCTTCACTCAAATAAAGACTAGCAAGCGGCTCGTCTTTAACTTCGATTTGCATCGTGTCGCTAAATCCGTTGAAATCAGTGCGAATGCTTTTAGAATAAGCACCAAGCTGACCAATCTCAATATAATCACCTTCATTTATGTTGCGCGGCAAATAAAATGGACCCTTCATCGCATCAAGAGAATCACAGGTCGGACCATAAAAACCAAACGCTGCAAGCTCTTGCATCAACGCCGCACCTCTTTTAACGCGAGTTGCTTGAACTGGATAAATAAAAGCTGGAAAACCTGCGTCAAACAAGCCGCCATAAGTTCCGTCATTAATATAAAGCATGTTATCTTTTCGACCTTCAACGCGCACCAAAAGTGAATTTGACTCTGCGACCAACGCACGACCGGGCTCGCACCAAATCATACAATCTTCATCGAGATTCATTTCAGCAATGCTGTCGCGAATTTCGTCAATATAGCTTTGCATAGAAGGAGGCATCATCGCTGGATAAACCGACGGAAAGCCGCCACCAATGTCTAAAACGTCAAGTTTAACTTTGGCTTTCTTCAAGACTTCTTTGACGATCATCATCGCCGCGCGATATTGTGTCGGGTCCATGCATTGCGAACCAACGTGGAAGCACATTCCGAAGCGCTTTGCTGCACCTCGAATTTTACGCACCAACGTCACCGATTCTGTGGGGCGAATTCCGAATTTGCCCGACAAATCAATCGCCGAATGTGAATTAGGAATTGCCATACGCAAGTGAAGCCCGAGGTCTTTCGCGTTGTTTGTGACGTCAAGAATTTTCTTAAGTTCGTCAGCAGAATCAAGCGAGAAATCGCGAATATTATGGCTGAAATAAGCTTCAATGATTGCTTCGCGCGATTTTACCGGATGCATAAAATACATCTTAACTTTATCGCCGAATAATCTTTTGATAAGACGAATTTCGTTCAAAGACGCAACATCGAAATGTCGCAGTCCCGCATCAAACAAGCATTGCAAAGCTTTTTCGTCCGGATTGCTTTTTACCGAATAAAGAACTTCGCTTCTATGTTTTTTGCCCGCGCCATTTTTTAAGTCTGAGAAATTGTCCAAGAACCAGCTAGCCGCGCGTTTTAAAGAATGGGGACGCACAAAATAAATTGGCACGCAAGGCTTTAAATTGGCAATAACCGACCTAATACTTGCAAGTCCTTTCGCTTTTTTTAGATCTTGACTTCTCTTGATTTGCGCTTCTTTAGAGGCATCTTTAGATTTGCTAAAATCAACGTAGTGAATTTTTGAATTAATGGTGTTTTTGACATTTTCTTTGCCAATTTTTCTTCCATCAGGGTCGAAGGTTTCGTTGTCCATTTTTGTTTTAAGTGTAAAAGTTAATAAAAAAAGAGATGCAAAAACATCCTTTTTTGATGCAACCACCCCAGATATATCTTATATTCACAGATTTTTCTGGATAATCTTTTTAGTCCCAACCTCTATATCTACAAACCTTATTAAGCTTAAAAAAATCAACCCTAAAAGAAACTAAAAAGGAGAAATAATCTAGCGTTAAAATTTTAATTGTCAAGAGTTTTTTAATCAACTCATCAACAAAATTTTGGACGAAAAATTAGGTATCTATCTGATAACACAGCAAAAAAAATAAATTGCAAGATATTTCTGCAAAAACTTTAGGGATTGTAGCGGAAAACCGACAATGATTTTTAGCTTGTTTTTGGCGATTTTTTTGTCGCGTCGAATATATTTTTCGCCAAAAAAATAGAGGATTTCGGCCGCAAAATTGCCGCGAACAATTAATTCGCGCTCGTTTTTAATTGCATCGCGTGCAAAATGCCGCCCAGTTCGTTTTTCAGAGCGCTGTTGACGATTTTGTGTTGGTCAACTCGCGACTTACCAATAAATATTTTATCCTTGATCTCGACGCTGTAATGATCTTCGTCGCCGACGGTGTCAACAACTTTTATTTCAGCGTGAGGAAAATGATCTTTGAGGATTTTTTCGAGTTTTTCTTGAGCAATTGGCATTAGTTTAGAAATTTATAAATATTAATCAGACTCAGAGCCACAATTAGAGAACCAATCGTGACAATTAAATATTTTGCCGGAATTTTTGATATGATTTTAGCGGCCAGCGGCGCGAACAATAAACCTCCGACGATTAGACCCGCAACAATTTCCCAATATGAAACGCCAATGAGAACCGCAAATGAAAATCCGGTTGCACAAGTGACGAAGAATTCCGCAGAATTCACCGAGCCTATGGTGCGCTTGGGTTCGTGTCCAGAACCAAGAAGCGTTGACGTGACAACCGGCCCCCAGCCACCGCCGCCAACCGCATCAACAAAACCACCAAACAAAGCGAGTGGCGCGATTTTTTTGGTTTTGATTAATGAATGAAAATCGATTTTGCGAAATGCTTTGAAGATTATTCTAATTCCCAAGATCAACAGATAGGCCGAAATCCAAGGCCTGAGAATTTCGCCGTCAATATTTGTGACAAAATAAACTCCGATTAAACCGCCAACAATTCCGGGGAAAACCAGATTCAAGAATAATTTTTTGTTGATGTTGCCAAAGCGCCAATGGCTTAAACCCGAAGCGCCCGTAGTAAAAATCTCGGCGATGTGAACCGAACCAGACGCAACCGCAGGGGTTATTCCCTGTGACAGAAGAAAGGTCGTAGCAACAACACCATAAGCCATACCGAGCGCGCCGTCAATTACTTGCGCGAAAGCTCCGATAAGAAGACCCGAAATGAAACCTTGAGAATCAAATTTGCCAACACTTGAAAAAAACCAAAAAGCGATGAGAGAAATTGCCGACATTATCAAAATAAAAACCAGCATCATAAAAAACGGCGACATTTTTTTGCGCAAAATCGGTTTCTTCATTTTTAAATTTGTCATGGAAAACTGAAATATTTGGTCGATTTAGCAATATTAGCCCAACAATTTTAAAGTGCAAATTTCTCGACTGAAATTAAACTTAAATTGCGACCGACAAGCAACAAAAACCCCACAAACGAAAAAAGGCGCACCGAAGTGCGCCCCTTTAATTTTGGCATTAATCAAAACTATGCGCGCTAAATTTAGCTAAAAAAACCACGACGCTTTTTTACTGGCTCTTCTTCGCGCTCAGGACGTCTTTCTTCGCGGTCACGATCTCTCGAACCACGGTCGTCTCTAGAGCCACGATCATCGCGATCACGACGATCACGGTCACCGCCGCCACGTCTGTCATCACGATCACCGCCGCGTCTATCGCGATCACCACCACGTCTGTCAGATGATCTTCTGTCGCCGCCAGATTCTCTTTCATCAACAATCACCGGTTTATTGGCAATTTTGTCAGAAATGTCTTCGCCAGTCGCTTGATCAACACAACGATAGCTTAATTTTGGACGACCTTTTTTGTCAAAACCAATAACTTTAACTTTCACGATATCGCCTTCGCTAAGAACATCTTCAACGAAATCAACACGATATTCGGCAAGTTCAGAAATGTGAACAAAGCCATCGCGATTTTCAGAAATGCTGATGAAACCGCCAGCATCAATGATTTTCACGACTGTTCCTTCGAAAATATCGCCAATTTCTGGCTCGAAGCAAATTTCGTTAATCATCGCAACCGCTTTTTTGATCGATTCATTATTGTTTGATGAAACTTTAACCAAGCCATCATCGTTAATGTCAACAACCGCACCAGATGTAGCGCAAATTTCTTTGATAACTTTACCTTTTGAGCCAATAACTTCACGGATTTTTTTCGGCGAAATATTGAAACTTTCAACTCTTGGAACATTGCCGTTAAGCTCAGTTCTAGGTGTTGACATAACTTCAACGATTTTATCTAAAATGTGAAGTCTGCCTACATTAGCTTGCGCCAAGGCTTTTTCCATAATTTCAGCAGTGATGCCTTTAATTTTGATGTCCATTTGCAAAGCTGTGATGCCGTTTTTCGTGCCCGCAACTTTGAAATCCATATCACCAAGATGATCTTCGTCACCCATAATATCAGACAAAATTACATATTTGTCGCCTTCTTTTACCAAGCCCATTGCAATGCCTGAAACCGCTTCTTTAATAGGAACGCCAGCGTCCATAAGTGCCAAAGAAGCGCCACAAACTGAAGCCATTGAGGATGAACCGTTTGATTCAGTGATTTCAGAAACAATTCTTGTAACATAAGGGAAGCTTTCCAAATTGCTTGGAAAAACTGGGTTAAGAGCGCGCCACGCAAGTTTTCCGTGACCAATTTCTCTTCTTCCCGGAGTTCCTAAACGACCAACTTCACCAACTGAATATGGAGGGAAATTGTAATGCAACATGAAGCTTTCTTTTGACATTGCGTCAAGGCCTTCAACCATTTGCTCGTCTTTTGATGAGCCCAAAGTCGCAACAACCAAAGCTTGAGTTTCGCCGCGTGTGAACAAAGCAGAACCGTGAACTTGTGGAAGAATTCCAACTTCAGCCGTGATTTGACGAATTTGGTCAGGCTTACGGCCGTCAATTCGAATCGCGTTTTCTAAAATGTCGCCACGAACAATTTTTTGCTCTAATTTTTTGAAAAGTGAACCAACTTTAACCGCGTCAATTTTAGCTTCTTCATTTACGAATTTAGCTTTAGCGTCAGTTTTAATAACGTCAATTGCGCCAGATCTTTCTTGTTTTGACTGAATTTTATAAGCCGCAATCAATGATGTTTTGATAAAATCAGCCATTTCTTTTTCAAGAGCCGAATTATCTTCAGCCGCAATTACCATTTTTTTCTTGCCAGCTTCAGCTTTGAATTCTCTAATCATCGCGATCACTGGTTTGTAAGCGTCATGAGCGAATTTCACAGCTTTCAACATTTCTTCTTCAGTCATTTCTTTAACTTCAGATTCAACCATCAAAACTGAGCTTTCCGTTCCTGAAACTACAAGGTCAAGACGACTGTTTTTCAATTCTTCATTGCTTGGATTTAAAACTAAATTTCCATCAATAAATCCAACGCGAGCCGCGCCAACAGCTTCTTCGAACGGAACTTCAGAAATTTCTAAAGCCGCAGAAGCCGCAATTAAAGCCAAAATGTCAGGATTGCAAGCTGGGTCATAAGACAAAACTTGGCAAACCACATTCACTTCATTGTGAAAATTCGCAGGGAATAGCGGACGAATCGGACGATCAATCAATCTTGAAGTTAGAGTCGCAACGTCAGAAGGCTTAGCTTCACGTTTAAAAAATCCACCCGGAATTTTTCCAGCAGCGTAAGATTTTTCGAGATAATTTACTGTCAAAGGCAAGAAATCAATGCCCGCAACCGCTTTAGAAGCCGCAGTAACCGCACATAAAACTGTAGTATTTCCCATTTTCGCAATAACCGATCCACTCGCTTGTCTAGCGATTTTTCCAGTTTCCAAACTTAAAGTTTTTCCGTTCCAGTTTATTTCTTTTTTTACTATATTAAACATATTTTTTGATTAATTAATTTTACAAACAGCAGGATTTTGTGAATTTTTTGAGTATTTTTGTCATCAATTTTCCTACAACCACAAGAACATCTTAAATGAGCCTCGCGAACAAGGCGCGATATATCGGCAAATGAGAACCAAGCAAGATCACCAACTTAAAACTTAAACATCACTAACACAACAACTAATTCTTGCACCTAAAAATTTAAATGCAAGAATTTATAAACTATTTTCTTAAATCTAATTTTTTGATCAAAGTTTCATAACGTTCTTGTGATTTTTGTTTTAGATAATCAAGCAAACGTCTTCTTTTTCCAACCAAAATCAACAAACCTCTTCTTGAAGAAAAATCTTTTTTGTGGATTTTCAAATGTTCAGTCAAGCTTTCAATTTGATTAGTAATTGACGCAACCTGAACTTCAACCGAGCCAGAATCTTTTTTATCAGTAGCAAATTTTTTGATTACTGCTTGTTTTTCTGCTTTTTTAACAATTTTTCTATCAGACATTTTTTGTTGATTTAAATATAATATAAGCTCATCGAAACAATATTGTTAACATTGATTTATCGTGAACATCTTTGTACGAAAAAAGGCTCTGCGCCACTTTTCGCGTGGTTTTCCGCTTAAGTTTATTCAAGCGAAACTCATCTCTGATGGCGATTATAGCAAAAACTTTAATTAAAGTCAAGCATAATCATATTTTTTAATTTCTCAAGCGTGATTTTATTGTGCTGCGAAAAATCGCCAACTTCAAGGCGCTCTAGATATGAAACATAGCCACAAACTCCGAGTTTTTGCGAAATGTCGTGCGCCAAAGTGCGAATATAGGTGCCTTTCGAGCATTTTGCTTCAAAATCGGCGAAATTTTCGTTATTTTGCATCATTTTTAGCGAAAAAATGGTGATTTCGCGCGACTTCAACTCAAACTCAACACCTTTGCGCGCCAAATCGTAAGCGCGCTCGCCATTAACTTTTATCGCCGAAAATTTTGAAGGAATTTGCTTTATCCCACCAAGAAAATATGGCATAATCGCGATTATTTCTGCGGTTTCTGGCCGCGCGTCAGACGCCTTGACAACAGCGCCCTCGGCATCATCAGTGTCGCGAAATTCGCCCCAAGTGATTCGAAAAGCATATTTTTTGTTGGTCGCCATCATCGCGTCAGAAGTCTTTGTGGCTTTATTTAGGGCGACTGGCAAGACCCCGCACGCCATCGGGTCGAGCGTTCCGCCGTGACCAACTTTTCTGGCTTTGGTAAGGCGCTTCACAATTGCAACGGCGCGCGCTGAACTTATGCCGATTGGCTTGTCAATGTTAAGCCAAATATTTTGTGTCGAAAAATCGGTCATTATTTATTTAATTTTAGGTTGTCATATTTCCAAATCAAGCTTGACAATCTGTCACTTTCGGCAATATTTCTCGCAATATTTTCCAATTTTTTTGGACAAATTATTTAATACTCGAAAATTTATGCTAAAACATAATCCGAGTGAATTTTTGCCAAAAAACGCATCTAAATTGGGGCATAATTTATGTTTAGCATAACTAGAGAACTAAGCTAATCAGATTATCCTTCGCAAGCTCTTTGGCAATCCTGCCTGCCGATATCAAAGAATTTTTTGGCTCGACATATTGCGCAAAAATTATGCGGCGATTATTTTTTTCAACAAAACCCACAAACCAGCCAGAATTCATCGATCCGCCGGTTTTTCCATAAAGTTTCCAATCATCAAAAATATCTTCAAGTGCGATGATTTTTATCGTATTTTCTTGCGCTTTTTTCGAAACTGGCAATTTTTTCTCGCTTAATTTTTCGATAAATTCAACTTGTTCAATAGGGAAAATTTTCAGTGAATCTTCAAGCCACGCGCTTTGCAAAGCATCATTTTTCTCGGCGTCCATATTTCCATAATTAAATTTTAAGATATATTGACGAAATTTTTGTAAGCCCAATTTTTTGGTAATTTCTTGCGAATACCACACGACCGAATATTTCATCCAGCTTTCTGGCGTTTGTGGCCGTTCATAAAAAGCTTGAATTGGATATTTTTGCGGATTGAAAAATCTTTTGTCTAAACCTTCTTGAGGCATCTCAAATCGAGGACTTTGGGCATTTTCTAAAATTTCATCATCAAAACCCATAACAGCAATTGCGATTTTGAAGGTTGAATATGGCGAATGTTGCGCGTCGCATTTTCCGATTTGTTTGGTGATTTTTCCGGCCTCTTTGGCGATGAAACAATTTTCGCCCGCCGCTGCGCTAAACGAGAAGAGAATGGCAATTAGGAAGGTTATTTTTTTCATAACATAATCATATTTTTCGGTTTACGACAACTTAAATTTTCCCACAATTTTGTCGGACAATCTTCTTGAAACCCTCGCCACTAAAGACTTGAAACTCGAATTAAATCTCTAAAATCAACTTATCTTGGTAAAATTCATAACGCTTAAATTCGCGCAAAAATCTCATTCCAAGAAGCGAGGTTCCTAGGTCGGCGCCATTAACAGAAGCCGATACATCATAAAATTTCACGCCCGCGATTTCAACTTTATCTAGGCGCGTCGAGGCGCCATAAACCTCGCCATTCGCGGTTTGATAGCGCTTATCAAACACCAAGTTTTTAATGTCAATTCCAATTCTTTGCGCGTCAGTCATGTTAAGGACAATATCGCTTGCGCCCGTGTCAATCATGAAGCGGACTTGTTCGTCGTTGATTTTTAAGTCGACATAAAAATGTCCGTCACGCGACAAATTAATGACGATGCGATTTTCTTGATCAAGTCGCGCGCTTTCCGGGTTAATTTCGCCAACAATTCTACTTTTGAAATCCTGAAATTCGAAGCGATACGCATAAAGCGCGACGCCAATAAAGGCAACGATTCCCCAGATAATCAAATATTTCAGGGCTTGCCCCAATTTCAATTCGCGATGAACGATCACCGAGCCAATCAAAAAAGTCAACAAAACCAACGAATATATGAGATTTTGATGATCTGATTGCTCTAAATTAAAAATCATTTTTGCTTAATTTGTTCGTTCATGATTATTTGGCCCGGCGCCTTCGACAGGCTCCCAACCCTCGCTAATAGGGCTTGGACTTGGAGATCTTCTTGCCGCCTCTCTTGTTTCCTGACGCACCAAAAGATGCGCGAGCTCAGCCTCAACTTCGGCCGCCCTAGGCAAAAACTCGAAACCCTCAACGGCCGCACTCGCGCCTTCAAATCTTTGCGGCCGGCTAAATTGGACGCGCGCAGCTTCTTTTGCAGCGACTTCTCTTGCCTCTTCTTCTATTTCTTTAGCAGCCTCGGCCGCTTTATATATAGACCATTCAAGAGATTTTAAATCGGCCTCCGACATTTGGACAGAATCAGCTCGCGCAACAGTTTTATGCATCGAGTCAATTAAATAGGCCTCTTGAACGCCTTTTTTAACATACGAAACTTCAAGAACGCCCTCATTATCTAAAAGAAAAACCTCGCTTGTTGATGGCGCAGCCGGCGATAAATAAAGGTCGAGCTTATATAACCCACTTATTTTTTTAGTGTTTTCGCGATATTTTTCTACGCTTTTAAAAATTTCTTTGGCTCGAGCATTTTCAGCAGAACTTTTTGACATTTTCTAAAAAATTAGACGACCCTCTTTTAACTTCAAGCTAAGAATAAATTGGGCGCGCCAGCAAAAATTATTATAAATTTCCATCAATTTCTTGCAAAATCGCGAGCGCTTTTTCGTTTTCTTGCGACGTTCCAATCGTCATTCTCAAGCAATTCGACAAATTATACGCTTTCATTTCTCGCAAAATAAAACCGTTTTTTGTAAAAACAGAATTCGCTTTCGCGCAATTTTCTTCGCTGCCAAAATCGAACAAAATAAAATTCGCAATTGACGGATGAGCCTTGATTTTATTGAACTTTTTGGCTTGTTTAAAAAATTTCGACAACCATTTTTTATTATGTCTTAGCGATTTTTTGAAAAAACTTTCATCCTCTAAAGCCGCGACAGCCGCCGCTTGAGCTGGTCCGCCAACATTAAACGGCCCACGAACTTTGTTTAGCGCGTCAGCAATTTCTTGCGATGAATAACTAAACCCAATACGCAGCGACGCAAGCCCATAAACCTTCGAGAAAGTTCTCGTCATCACAACATTTTTATTTTCGTTAACCAATTTTATCGCATTTGGATAATCTTTCACACCTTGTGCGAACTCGTCATAAGCGTGATCAAGCACAATCAAAACCGATTTTGGCGCGCCATTTATCAGCTTCGCAATTTCGCCAGAATTTAAATATGAACCCGTAGGATTATTGGGGTTAGCGATAAAAATCATTTTAGTTTTTGGCGTAATCGCCGCTAAAATTGCGTCAACATCGGCTTTCAAATTTTTCTCTGCAACCGCGACAGCTTTGGCGCCAACACGCTTTGCCGAAATTGGATACATTAAAAATCCGTGTGCGCTATAAATTATTTCGTCATCAAGCCCCGCAAAAGCCGAGGTTAACAGCGCCAGAATTTCGTCCGAACCCGCGCCACAAACAAGTTTTTCAATATCAACTTCATATTTTTTCGCCAAAGCTTCGCGAAGTAAATTGCAAGATCCGTCAGCATAGCGAAAAATTTCGCTCGAATGATTTTTATACGCCGCAAGTGCCTTTTTGCTTGACTTTAGCGCATTTTCATTTGACGACAATTTAACAATTTTTTGTGCGCCTTCACCTTCAATTTTTGTCTTTCCCGGTTTATAAATTTCAATTTCGGCCAAATATTCGTGCGCTTTTAACATAATTAATTATTTGTTTATAAGATTTGAACCACCGCAAAACCCGCTCACAGAGCCAGCTTAATATCTCCAATCCAAGAAATTTTTGAGGATTTTTAAACCAACTTCGCCCGATTTTTCTGGATGAAATTGAATCCCAACAATATTTCTCTTCGCCAAAATCGCACTCATTTTAAAGCCATAATCGGTTTGCGCCACAATGTTTCCGCTGTTTTGACACAAAAAATGATAGCTGTTAGCAAAATAAACGTGGTCGCCATTTTGAATTCCTTTCAAAAGCTGATGTTTGCTGTGCGCTTCGTTAATAATCAACTCGTTCCAGCCCATATGCGGAACTTTCAAATCGTCTTTTGCTTCAATTTTAACAACCTTGCCGTCAATAAATCCAAGGCCTTTATGCTCGCCATTTTCATAGCCCATCGACGCCAAAACTTGCATGCCGACACAAATCCCCAGAAACGGCTTTTGCTCTACAACCGCCTGATAGCGCATCTCTTCCGCGAAACCTTCCTGAACTTTTAATCCCGCCATACAATCGCCAAACGCGCCGACTCCGGGCAAAATTATGTGCGTTGCCTTTTTCAAATCTTCCTTGCGCGCAGAAATCACAATTTCATGGCCCGTTTTAAGCGATTCAAGCGCGTTTACGACCGATTGTAAATTTCCAGAACCATAATCAATTATAACAATTTTCATAAATTACCTCACCCCTCTTGGCTTAACCGATTTCAAATAGAAATCCGGATCAATTATTTCTTCACTAAATTCGTCAAAACTTAAAGTCGGAGAATTATAATGCAAGCTTTTCATCGCCTTCAAACGCGCCTCTTCTTCGTTTTGCGCCAAAACATAACTCGTCTCTTTATAGCCTTTTTTTCGCAAATATTTTCCATACCAATAATTAGCATTCATCGCAACCAAAAGAACCAAAGCAATCTCTAGAAGCGCGAAATCAAAGCCCGAAATCACATTATAATTCATCATTTTTATCAAGAGAATTTCGGCCAAAACTAAAATGAGCGAACTTTGCCACATTTTATGACACAAAAACCACGGCAAGCTGAAGAAAAAAGCCAAGGCCGAAAATTTTTCTGCAACCAATGCAATGTCTTCAATCTTGTGACTTTTGTCTCTTTTAATCAATGCGCTGTAGAGTTTCAATGACATAAATTCAAAATTATTATTATGCCTTAATTTTAAATGCTGAGTTTTGATTTGTCAAAGGAAATCGCCGCCTCAACTTGAAAGCTAGTCGTCGTTAGCTAAATTTTGATTTGAGGATTTTAAATAGAAATTTTTAACGGGGGATTTTTAAATCAGAAAAAACAAGGGCGACAAAAAGCCGCCCCGAAGAATTTTAAAACTATTTCGCTAAAGCTTTTTTAGCTTTTTCTACAACTTGGTTAAAAGTTTCGCGTTCTTTAACCGCCAAATCAGCTAAAACCTTGCGATCAAGGTCAATTTTCGCCAATTTCAAGCCGTTAATGAAAGTTGAATAAATCATACCTTGTTCACGAACAGCAGCGTTGATACGTTGAATCCAAAGCGCGCGGAAATCTCTTTTACGAACTTTTCTATCGCGATAAGAATATTGCATTGCTTTTTCAACTTTCTCAATTGCAATACGGAAACAGTTTTTAGCGCGGCCACGATAGCCTTTTGCCATTTTAAGAACTTTCTTATGTCTGGCTCTTTTGGTAACACCTCTTTTAATATGAGTCATATTTTTTTAATTTGAATTTTATTTACGTATGTCTTATTCTCGCGCTAAGGCACGAAAAGACTGGATAATTTTGATTATTTAAGACCGTATGGTAGCTTAAATTTCATCACGCTGTCGGTGAATCCATCAGCCATAACGCCTGATTTACGCTTGTTTCTGATGCGTTTTTGACTTTTTTTACCAAGATTGTGGCGTTTGCCCGCTTGTTTGTAAAGGATCTTACCAGTGCCAGTGACTTTAAATCGCTTTTTAGCACCGCTGTTTGTTTTCATTTTCGGCATACTTTTATGTGTTAAATGTTAATATTTACGAAACCGCCAAAGCCGTTTCATTAGCAAGCGTAAGGGTGAAGCCTTTACCCCTAAACTTAATTTTCTCGAATAAATTCGAGATTCTGCGCCCTTTTTATAAAGCTAGTTCTTGTGGTTTTAGAACAATGGATGAACTAAAAGCCACAAGAACAAGCCTTACAATATTTCTCAATCTTATCAAAAAGCCCAACAAACAAGCCAATTACCCAAGAAGCTTAAATTTTGGGAAGTTTGTTCGAGTTTGATGTCATTTTGTGCGACGAGAAGCGCAATGTATTAAAAATACATGGGCATCTCAAGCGTGCAAAATAGCGTCAAAATCGGACAAAATCCCTAATCTAACTTAAAATTTGGGAAGTTTGTTCGAGTTTGATGATATTTAATAGAACGAGAAGCGCAGTGTATTTAAAATACACGAGCATCACAGATCTGTTAAATAGCGTCAAAATCGGACAAAATCCCCAAATTTTGGTGGGATCGGTGGGGATCGAACCCACGACCAAGACGTTATGAGCATCCTGCTCTAACCGCTGAGCTACAATCCCAGATAACAAAAAAAAGCCCGAAATAATTCAGGGCAAATTATAATACGGCCGACCAAAGTTCGATTTTAACAACAAAAAACTTATTTTGCAAGGGAAATTCGATATTGGCGTTGATTATATATTTTTTGTAGGGTAGCGATTTATCGCGTCCGCCACTTACAAAATCTCGTTTGTTAGCAGAAGCGATAAATCGCGACCCTATAAAAGCTTATGTTTGTTGGTTAAGTAAAGCGCGATAAAACCGGATCGCCGCACCCCGCTTTGCCAAGTCTCGCTAAACATAGTGGAAAATGGCATGAGACTGCCAATCTTACGCCGCTTTGCCTTTCGAAACCACCACCAAAGCCGGACGGATCAAGCGCTCACCAATCGCATAACCCGCTTGAATAACCTGAATTACATCGCCTTCTTCTTGCGGCGCCTCAACATTTGCAACGGCTTCATGAAAATTATGGTCAAACTTTTCGTTTAGCGGAAAAATTCGCCTAACTTGATTTTTGTCGAAAATCTTGACCAATTCTTTTTTGGTCATCTCGACCGCATCAACAAAGCTCTTGGTTTGCGGACATTTATCGGCAGTATCTTTTGGCAAATTTTCGCAGGCCAAAAAGAAATTTTCCGAGACAACGACCAAATCAGAAACAAAGCCCGAAACCGCATATTTGCTGGTTTTCTCGATTTCTTCGCGACTTCTGCGGCGAACATTGTCAATTTCGGCCAAACTGCGCAATAATTTATCGTTTAATTCTGCGGCTTTTTGCTCAGATTGTGTCAGTTTTTGCTGCAAAATCTCTTCATTCGTTAATTCTGGCGCCGAATTTTCAATATTTTCATCATTTTGCGTCAAATTTTCGTCATTTTTCGCAGGCTTTCCCATTTTTTCTTGCCAAGATTGATTATTTTCGCTCATTTTTTCGTTATTTTCGTTATTTTTTATGATTTTTAGTAAAAACTTAACTCTTTTTATAATATAATCATATTTATTTTTTTATCAAGAGTTGCTTATTTACTTTTTTATTGTTATAATTGCAAAAACGCCGAATTTTGTCTGTTGGTTGCTTTTTGAAACGGATTTAAATCAAAGCGAAATATCCAAATTAAACAAAAAATTAAATGTCACAACATATTCTAGAACAAGCTAATTATTTAGTGCCGATGGTTGTTGAACAAACCGCAAAAGGCGAAAGATCGTTTGATATTTATTCGCGACTTTTAAAAGAGCGCATCATTTTCTTGTCTGGGCCAGTTAATGATCAAGTTTCGTCACTTATTGTGGCGCAATTGTTGTTTTTGGAATCTGAAGATCCGAAAAAAGATATTTATTTCTACATAAATTCACCCGGTGGAATTGTTACGTCTGGGCTTGCGATGTATGATACAATGCAATATATTCGCCCCGATGTCGCAACTTTGTGTATCGGACAAGCGGCTTCTATGGGTTCATTACTTTTAACTGCTGGCGCTGCTGGCAAAAGATTTTGTTTGCCGAATTCGCGAATCATGATTCACCAACCTTCTGGCGGTTATCAAGGACAAGCGACCGACATTGAAATTCACGCTCAAGAAATTATGTCATTAACAAGACGCTTGAATGAGATTTATGTTAAGCACACCGGACAAAAACTTGCGACAATTGAGAAATCAATGGAGCGCGACAATTTTATGACCGCAGAAAAAGCTAAAGAATTCGGCTTAATTGACGCTGTCATTGAAAAAAGATTAGGAAAAGAAGAAGCTAAAAAATAACATATTTCGAT
>CAMCFD010000018.1 GCA_945874115.1 Rickettsia typhi
GAAACGCAATTTTAGTTGCAGGAAGTATTTTTGAGGCTTGCAAATATTATGAATTGCTTCAAAGCACTGAATTTAAAGGTAAATGCGCTTTAGTCACTTCATACAATCCAAATTATCGTGATGTGGCAAGTGAAGAAACAGGAGCTAACACCGAAACTGATAAACAATATATTTTTGGAATTTATACAAAAATTTTAGAAAATGTTGATGCTGAGACTGGAAAAAGCAAAGCTGAAACTTATGAAGATAAAGCTAAGTCTTTATTTAAAGATGAACCAGCAAATATGAAATTGCTGATTGTGGTTGCCAAGCTTCTAACTGGATTTGATGCACCTTCTTGCACTTACATTTATCTTGATAAAGAGATGCAAGATCACGGTTTATTTCAAGCAATTTGCAGGGTTAATAGACTTGATGGCGATGATAAAGATTTTGGCTATATTGTTGATTACAAAGAGCTTTTCAAAAAAGTTGAGAATGCTGTTTCGGTTTACACTTCTGATCTTGAATATGATGAATTTGTAAAAGAAGATTGCGACATTTTGCTTAAAGACCGCTTAGAAAAAGGCAAAGAGCGTTTAGATAATTCTTTAGAGCAAGCCGCACTTGTGTGCGAACATGTTGAATTGCCAAAAAATGATTTGAATTATATTCGTTATTTTTGTGGCAACCCTGAAGATGCCGATGATTTAAAAATTAGAGAAGCAAGAAGAAATGCGCTTTATAAAGCAATAGTTTCATTGATTAGAGCTTATGCAAATATTGCATCTGAAATGCTTCAAGCTGGATATTCTGAAGCAGAAACTATGGAAATTAAAAACAAGTTAGACAGTTATTTAAGGCTGCGAGAAATAATTCGTAAAGCTAGCGGCGAAACATTAGATATTAAGCCCTATGAAGCTGATATTAGGTTTTTAATTGATAACTACATACAGGCCGATCCAAGCAAGAGAATTGATAATTTTGAAAATAAAAGTTTATTAGAACTAATCACCAAAATTGGAATTGATGAGGCAATAAATGAATTACCTGAAGGAATTAAAAACAATCAAGAAGCTGTTGCGGAAACTATTGAGAACAATATTCGCCAAAAAATTATTTCAGAACATCTTATTGACCCAGCTTATTTTGAGGAAATGAGTAAGTTGCTTGGAACGATTATTTCTGAGCTTAGAGCAAAAAGGATAAGCTATGAAGAATATTTGCAAAAGATGGCGCTTCTTGCTCAAAAAGTTTCTAACACAAAAAGAGATGATTTGCCAAGCAGCATCAAAACTTCAGCCCAAAGAGCTTTATTTCACAACCTTAGCAGGGATGAATCGCTGGCATTAAAAGTTGATGAAGCTGTTAGAAGGGTTATGCTAGTTGATTTTAGAGGAAACGAAAGGAAGGAAAGATTGATCAAGCAAGAGATTTATCAAATTCTGCAAGACGAACAAGAAGTGGAGAGAATTTTTTCTATTATCAAAGAGCAAAGAGATTATTAAAATGCACCAGATAAATTTAGGAAATATCAATGTTGATGTTGTGCTGAAGAATATAAAGAATGTTCATTTAAGCGTTCAACCACCATTTGGAAAAGTTAGAATTGCCGCGCCTGACAGAATGGAACTTGAAACAATTCGTATGTTTGCAATTTCAAAACTTGGTTGGATAAAAAAACACCAAAATAAAATGTTGAAGCAAGAAAGAGAAAGCTTGAAGGATTACAAAACACGAGAAAGTCACTTTTTTCTAGGAAAGAGATATTTGCTTAAGGTTGTAGAAGGTCAACATAATCCAAGTGTTTTGCTTCATCACAACAGCATTGCTTTAAATGTAAGATCAAATTCGAATAAAGAACAAAGACAGATTCTTTTGCAAGAGTGGTATCGCGCACAATTGAGAGAGATTGCATTAAAGATGGTTAAAAAGTGGGAAAGAAAAATGAATGTGAGGGTTGATGAACTGACAATTAGAAAAATGAAAACCAGATGGGGAAGTTGCAATCAGCAATCTAAAAAGATTCATCTAAACTTAGAATTAGCAAAGAAACCTTTACAATGTCTAGAATATATTGTTGTTCATGAAATGGTTCACCTTCTTGAAAGAAAACATAGTGACCGTTTTTTGTTCTATATGAATAGATTTTTGCCTAATTGGAAAGCATATAAGGAAGATTTAAGGCAGTTGCCAATAAGTTCTTATCCAATCAAATTAGATATTAAGGATAGTAGCAAGATTTTTAATTTAGATTAGTTTTATCAAAAAATAAGTTGGGGGTAAAAATGCGGGTAAATTACTTTTTACGAATTAACCAAATCCTTTATTACCAACCACCCCACCCCAACAATATGACTGCCGTCACTCGCCATTATTTCAAAAAAATCTACATTTTTTTGAAGGCATTCAGATTCTCTCTAAAGTTGATAGGAGGCAAAGCTTCCTTGGTCTTAGAAATAGATATGCCCTCTTTGTTCAATTTTCTGGTTGCTCCTTAAATAGTGTAAAAAAACCGCATATATTATATCGCCTCCAATTCAGTATTATTTTTCCAATTAACCACCCAAATTGCTCTTATAAACAGGCAAAACCCTTCGTAGGGCTGATCTTATAGACATCGTCACTTTAAATATCGCCGAATTGGAATTTGCTATGAAAGTTGAGAAATTGGCTGCAAAACCATTCTCGCCAAGGCCGATGCTAAAATATTTCACCCACGCAACCGATAACCAATCACAGTCTCAGTAATAATATATTTCGGGTTAAGCGGATTATCTTTTAATTTTTTGCGCAAATGCTGAATATGAATTCTTAAGTAATGATTATTTTGCAAATAATTTTTCCCCCAAATTTCTTTTGATAACTGTTTGTAGGTTACAATTTTTCCGGCATTTTTAACCAAAATAATTAAGATTTTATATTCAAGAGGCGTCAAAGAAAATTCTTCTTTTTCGACTATTGACTCCTAAACATTTTTAACAATTTGCACCGAACCTCTTGGGTTCATAAGCGAAATAATCGACATGCCTCATAATGAGATAATTGGGCGACTTTACTATTTTTTTCCGCATCAACAATATTATGTCATTTTAACTTTAAAATCAGCGTTTTAGGCCTCATCTTTTAAAAGAAAAATTTTGCATATCTTAATGCAAATTGACCCTTCTTTTAAATTTATCCTTAAAAATATTTTGCCTAAATGCTGATTTTAAAGTTAAAATTGCATTACGCACACTTGCCAATCAAAAATTGACAAAAATAGTTAACAGCCTTATCATGAGAATTGCCCGCAAAATTGCACCACACCTCGTCAAATCGACGCGACATTTTAATAAAAAGGAGCATTATGTCTATCTCATGGATTTATCTTATTCTCGCCGGATTATTTGAAGTATGTTGGGCTATCGGCCTAAAATATACCGACGGATTCACGCGCCTTTGGCCAAGCCTCTTCACTCTAGCAACCCTTGCCGCAAGCATGCTCTTACTTGCCAAAGCCGCACAAACATTGCCAATCGGAACCGCCTACGCAGTCTGGGTCGGAATCGGCGCATTTGGCGCTGCAGTGCTTGGGATTATTTTATTTCAAGAATCTTTCTCGGCAATGCGAGTGTTATTTCTTGGCCTACTTCTGGTTTCTATTATCGGACTAAAAATTACCAGCGCCTAGATTGTTCTAAAAAAACTGATTCTAATCAATGTATTTTTCGCGGCTTTAAAAATATTTTATGGAAAAATTAACACTCTCAAAAAGATAATTTACCATAAAAATACCTCAATTTCAGCCAATATTTTCTTCGTCTTTCGGGGTGGATTTTAAAAAAGCCGCACCAAGCCAAAAGTAATTTTGCAAAAAAAATCCACTTCGACTAATTTAGTGCCCAGAAGTTTTAAAGCCGAAGTTTATTCTAAGAGATTTATTTTAGAAAAAATTAGTGTTTATTTTAAATTGTCGACTTAAAAGAGAGAAGCTGCATAACTAAATGATGAGAAAAATCCGAAATACTACGCCACCTCTTTCGTGATCCAACCGCCACCCAAAACTCTGTCGCCATCATAAATCACGCAAGCCTGACCGGGCGTGATCGCGCGCGTCATCGATTTCATCACGATTTCAACTTCATTATTTGCAAGTGGATAAATTGTCGCTTTTTCCTCTTCATGATTCGAACGCAGTCTAACCAAAGCTTCAAAGCCTTTTTTACCCTCAATTTCGGCTAAATTCGCAAAATTTTCATCAATTAACCAATTCATTTCGCGCACAATAAATCTGCGGTTTTGCAAGAATTTTTCTTCACCAACAAACACGACATTTTCTTTTGGCTCAATTTTTACCACATAAAGTGGCTCGGGATAAGAAATTCCAAGGCCGCGACGTTGCCCTAAAGTAAAATTAATAATTCCATTATGTCGGCCTAAAATTGCGCCAGTTTCAATATGGCGCAATTCGCCTTCTTTAAAGGCTTGCGGGCGATGTTTTGCAATCACACTCGCATAATCACCATTTGGCACAAAACAAATATCTTGGCTATCAGGCTTGTTTGCTATCTCAAGGCCATATTTTAGCGCAAGTTCACGCGTGTGTTCTTTTTTAAAACCCCCAAGCGGAAAGCGCAAGAAATCAAGCTGCTCTTTGGTTGTTGCAAATAAAAAATAGCTTTGATCTTTGTTTTCATCAACAGCTTTGTGAAGCTGTGCATTGCCGTCAAAACCTCTCAAGGCTAAGTCTTCAGAGGCTAAATCGACATTTTCAGCACCAACCCTTCTAACATAATGACCAGTCGCCAGCGCCTCAGCGCCTAAGTCTCGCGCCACTTTCATTAAATCACGAAACTTCACTGACTGATTACACCTAACACACGGAATTGGCGTTTCGCCACGCAAATAACTATCCGCAAAATCGTCAATTACTGATTCGCGAAATAAATTCTCATAATTCAAGACATAATGAGGAAAATTATGTTTATCAGCAACCTTCTTCGCATCCATAATATCAACGCCCGCGCAACACGCATTTTTCTTTTTCAAAGTCTTGCCAATGTCATAAAGTTGCAACGTGATGCCAATCACATCGTAACCCTGCTCTTTTAGCATACAGGCAACAACAGACGAATCAACGCCGCCAGACATCGCGACCACTATTTTTGTATCTTTTGGATCTTTATTTATCCCCAAAGAATTCATTTTTATAAAAAAGTTAAATATTTGCTTGAAAAAAATTGCTAGCTAATGCACAATTGATTTTATTAATTTTAAGAGCTTTTTGCAACGCTTTATTTTCGTCGCCAAAGCTTTTAAGTCCAATTTTTTAGAGAATCAAACCTTATTATACAATGGCCGATTTAAAAAACAACAGCGCTAAGCTTACTCTACCAAACAACAAAGAAATCGAATTTCCGATTCGTAAGGCCTCAATTGGCCAAGATGTAATCGATATTTCCTCACTTTATAAAGAAACTGGAATGTTCACTTATGACCCGGGATTTTTATCTACCGCGTCTTGCGAGTCTACAATCACCTTCATTGACGGCGATCAAGGAATTTTGCGCCACCGCGGTTATGCCATTGAAGATTTGGCAAAAAATTGCGAATATCTCGAAGTTGCACACCTTCTTATTGGCGGCGAATTGCCAAGCAGATCGCAATATAAAGTCTTTTGCGACAACATAAAGAAACACACTATTGTCCACGAACAGCTTCAAATTCTATATCGCGGCTTTCCAAGGCGCGCTCACCCAATGGCAATTATGGTTGGAGCCGTTGCCTCACTTTCAGCTTTTTATCACGAAGAAGTCAACACCACAACTGCTGAAGGCAGAATGGATGTTGCTTACAAAATCATCGCCAAAATGCCGACACTTGCGGCAATGGCCTATAAATATTCAATCGGCGAGCCAATAATTTATCCTCGCGACGAGCTTGGCTTTGGCGAAAACTTCCTGCACATGCTATTTGAAAGGCCTGGCAAAAAATACGAAGTAAGCCCAATAATTGCTAAAGCGATGGAGAAAATCTTCATCCTTCACGCCGATCACGAACAAAACGCATCAACCTCAACCGTAAGACTCGCCGGCTCTTCTGGCGCTAATCCTTTTGCCTGTATCGGCGCAGGAATTGCCTCACTTTGGGGCCCTGCTCACGGCGGCGCAAATGAAGAAGTTATCGAAATGTTGCAACAAATCAAAACCGTCGATCGAATTCCCGAATTTATCGCGCGCGCCAAAGACAAAAATGACCCGTTTCGCCTCATGGGATTCGGACATCGCGTCTATAAAAACTATGATCCACGCGCCGCAGTTCTTAAAGTTTCGTGCGACGAAGTTCTTCAAGAACTCGGAATCAAAGACGATCCACTTTTGCACATCGCCGTCGAACTTGAAAAAATTGCACTAAACGACCAATATTTCATCGACCGAAAATTATTCCCGAATGTCGATTTTTATTCAGGAATAATTTATAAAGCACTCGGAATTCCATCAAATTTATTCACCGTAATTTTCGCAATCGCCCGCTCTTCTGGCTGGATTGCTCAGTGGAAAGAAATGGTTGAAGACAAGGCTTTCAAAATTGGGCGCCCTCGCCAACTTTATATCGGAGCCGCGAAAAAAGATTATGTTGAAATGAAAAACCGATAGAAAACGCGCCCACAAAATATTTCGCCGCGCGCAATTTATATTACAAATTAAGTAAACTATATTTTGGCAAAAAATGCTTGAGCAAATTGTAAAAAAACTTACAAGTAAAACCGTCAATAAACTCACAGCAAAAAAGCCTGACGAAGACTTTATTCCCTACGTTTGCCACTACGACAAAGAAACCATTCTCACTAAAAATGGAGAATTATTACAAACAATTAGAATCACCGGCCTTAGCGACAACACGGTTGCGTCAGATTTAATTTCACTTCGCGATTCAATTCGTGACGCAATTTATGACAATGTTAAAGAATCGGGATTTGCTTTTTGGTTTCACACCATCAGACGCAAAAAATCGGTTGTTGCAACCAATGAAAACGGCTTTTCAGATTATTTATCAAGTCAAATAAATGAAAGCTGGATCAAAGAAAATAAATTCGAAAACCAATTTATCAATGAATTATACATCACAATAATCAGCGAAGGTCTAGAAAATTCAATCACCGATATTAATGGAATCGCCAAGTCTTTTTCTTATAAATCAACACAAGAAATTCACAAAAACCATCTCGCAAATTCAATCAAAAGATTGAAGGAAATCACCGAGAAAATTTTCGCAGAAACTCGCGATCATGGCGCGAAAATTCTTGGAATAAAAAATTGGGAAGGCGTTCTATATTCAGAGCCAATGCGCTTCTTTGGCAAAATTATAAATTTATACGAAGAGCGCTATCCTCTTTCTGTAAACGACATTTCAAGCGATTTAGCAAGCCATAAAATTGCATTTGGCGGACGAGAGGTTGAGGTTCTTGGCCACGAAAATAAAAATTTCGCGACAATTTTGTCAGTAAAAGAATATCACGAAGTTTCGGTCGGATCGCTCGACAAAATTTTGAATTTACCGTTCGAATTTATCATCACGCAATCGTTTAATTTTTTCTATGATAAAAAAGATCTTGAAGTTTATCAATATAATAATCACATTTTAGAAATCAGCCAAGACAACGATTTTAGAGACCTTGCGGGCTTCACCAATTTTATTGAAAGCGATTCTGGCGCTAAAAATGATTTCGGCAAAACGCAAAATACGATCATGATTATTGCGAACAGCCAAGAAGAAATGGAAAAAGATGTCGCTCTGGCGATCGAGAAATTCAGCGCTCTTGGCTTTATTTTGGTGCGCGAAGACATTTTTAGTGAACATTGTTTTTGGGCGCAACTTCCTGCAAATTTTTCGTTTTTAAGAAGGCAAAAACTCATCAATACTTTGCGCGTTCCCGGATTTGCGGCACTTCACAGCTTTCCTTCGGGCTCAATGTATGGAAACCACTGGGGAAGCGCCGTCACAACACTAAAAACCATCATCAACACCCCTTATTTTTTCAACTTTCACGAGCAAAATCTTGGCCACACTTTAATTTTTGGACCAAAATCCTCAGGGAAAACCACGCTCACGAATTTTTTATTATCTCAAGCGCGCAAATTTAATAACAAAATATTTTATTTTGACTTCGACCAATCTTCAAAATGCTTCATAGAGGCTCTTTCAGGTAAAAACTATAAACTAACGAAAGACATTGAAGACAAAGAGTTTCTGCAAATGAATCCATTTTTATTGGCACCAACCGAAGAAAATGCGACATTCTTAACAAATTGGATCAAGCAACTTGTCTTGTTTTTAAAAGGAAATATTGATGAAGAAGAGCTTCGCCACGTTAATGAAACGATCAGGCGAGTTTTAACAATTAAATCTGCGAATTTCTTGGTCGCTTTTGACGCACTTCGCAGCGAAAAAACCAAAAATGTTTACGAGAAATTAAAAATTTGGGGCAATGGAAAATTATCATATATCTTTGGCTCACAAAATGAAATTGACTGGAAAAATCAAGTTATTGGCTTCAATTTAAGCGAAATAATAAATCAAAAACCAATTTTAATTCCAGTTATCTCATATTTATTTTATAAAATAGAAACCGCACTTGACGGCACGCCAACAATAATCGTCATCGACGAGGCTTTTGAGTTTTTAGACAATCCGATTATTCAAGAAACTTTTGATGCATTTTTAAAAAGAATGCGCCAAAAAAATTGCATGATTATTTTCAATTCACAAAATCACCATTATATTTCTGAAAGCAAAATTGCCCAAACAATTCATGAAAATGTTGCGACAGAAATTTATCTTCCCGACGAAGATTTACAAGAATATTATCATGATATTTTTAAACTTTCCGAAGAAGAAATCGACGTTTTAAGATTTATGGCACAAGAAAAAAATTATCACGCCTTAATAAAACATACAAACGAATCGGTTATTGTAGAAGCCAATTTTTCCTCTTTCAAAGATTTGTTGCCAATTTTATCTTGCGACGAATTAACAATAACCTCGATGGAAGAAATTATTTCCATGGAAACCGAACAAAATAAAGGCTTGCGGCCACTTCCTCAGAATTGGATTCCTCAACTTATAGAAATTTTGCAAGAAATAAAAAAAGAACAAGAACAATTGAGAGTGAAACAAATTGCTGAAAAATTAAAAGCAATTTCAAAAGAAAATTCGCAAGAAGAAACACAGGAAGTTGCAGTTCAAAATCAAGAAGAAGATTCTGAAAATTTTGAAATTCAAGAGCCGCAAGAAAATCTCGAAGAAGATAATTATGTTTAAAAATTTTCGCCAAACCGCAAAAAATATTTTACATTTTTTCTTGATTTCACTTTTATTTTCGTGCACACAAAATCAACAAGAGTTCGCGCAATCAGAACAAACCGAAATAACCAAAATTGATGCAGAAGATCACAAATTCTGCATAACTCTAGGCCTTGATTTTGGTGAAGATGCAATCAAAAATGAAATTTATTGGCGCTGTAAAATAATCTTGGCGAATCACAAGTTGATTGACTCAGACACAGATCCTCAAACAATTCGCCACAATTTAATGATTAGGCGATATATCAAAGATTTAACAAAAAGATTCGAGGAATCTTATGAAAAACTCAATGATTTTCGTAACACATTTTTAAACGACGATCATCATAAAATCTGCGAAAAACAAGGAAACAGCATGTATTCCCTTAAGCAAGACGAGGTTGAAAAATATATGAAATGTCGTCAAAATCTTATCAAGGTTTATCAAATTAATCCGCCATACAAAAAAACTCAATATTTAAAAAGGCCGCGAGATACTTATAACATTGGCTTCGCGATTAATCAACGTCAAGATGAAGAGCTTAAAAAATTTAACGCGGCAAAAGAAAAATATCCATTTTGCGTAAAGTTAAATATTAAAAGCGAAGAATATAAAGAGTGTGGCGACGCTTTTGAAAAACAGAAAGTTTGCCATGAGGAAGCTAAAAAATCGAAGTTCACAAAAGAAATGGAAGAGCGCACAATTTGTCAGAAAAAACTTTACGTCACCCTTCCCGATTCATTGATGAAGAAAGACAAAGAACAAGAAGAAATTGATCGCAAGAAAGTTGCAACCGATATTTATAACAGCAATAACTTTGCCAGCATCGGCATTGATGAAAAAATGCTCGAAAGCTTTAGAAGTAAAGATCCGGCGAAAATGGACGATAAGAAAAAAACCGACAAGAAGAAAATTTTCAACACTGAAAATCAGCTTTATACAAAAACAGAACTCACAAGATTGAGGCAAAAATTTATCAAAGCCTGCAACGATGAAATTGAACCAAAAATCACCGAACATTTCGAGAGCTTGACAAAAATATGTCGCTCTAATACCCTAAAATGGGAAGAATAAAACCGCGCCAAAATGAGCAATGACCAACTTGCAAAATATGCAATTATAGAATCGAATTCGAAGGGACGTCAACATCTTGAAGATTATGACGACGCAACTTATCGCTCTACTTTTGGACGCGATCGCGATCGCATAATTAGCTCTTCGGCCTTTCGCAGACTTCAATATAAAACTCAGGTTTTCGTAAATTATCACGGCGACCATTATCGCACGCGCCTCACCCATTCCCTTGAAGTGGCGCAAGCCGCGCGCTGGATTGCTGGCGGACTTCAAGTCAACAAAGATCTCGCCGAAATTGTCGCCATCGCCCACGATTTAGGGCACCCACCCTTTGGCCACGCCGGAGAAGAGGCCCTAAACAGCGAAATGCAGAAATATGCACTGAAAAATCGCGACGTCGATTTTGGCCAAAATTTCGGCTTCTCGCACAATGCTCACACATTAAAGCTCGCAACCAAAATCGAAACGCGCTTCATCGAATTTGAAGGATTAAATTTATGCTGGGAAACTTTAGAAGGAATCGCAAAACACAACGGTCCAATTGATGTGAACAATAAAAAAACTGACCAATATATCATTGATTTTAACCGAAAATATGATTTGGATTTGTCGCGGTTCTCATCGCTTGAAGCACAACTGGCGGCGATTGCTGACGATATAACCTACAATAATCACGACATCGAAGACGGACTTCGTGCCGATTTATTTCACGTTGAACAGCTTTTTGATTTGCCACTAATTGGCAAAATTTACCAAGAAATTTTGGCGAAATATCCAAAAATAAGTCGCGAATTATTAGCCGGAGAAGCCAGAAAACGCTTGTTTTTAGCAATGATTATCGATGTTATCGACAACACCAAAAACAATATCGCGCGCGAAAAAATTTCGACTCAAGAAGGCATCAGAAACTTCACTAAATCAATCGTTGGCTTTTCTGACGAAATGGAATTTGCACACCAAAAAATCAAGAAATTCCTAATGCAAAACATGTATCGCCACCCGCAAATCAACAATATGACGATGCGCGCCAATAAGATAATCGAGAATTTATTCGCTTTTTACATAGAAAATCCTAAATTATTACCACAAAAACATCACGAAGAAGTGCAAAATTCGTCAAAAAAAGAGCTGGCCATAATCATCGCCAACTACATCGCCGGAATGACTGACCGCTTTGCGATCAACGAACATAACAAGCTTTTTGGTTATCAAAACAACCAAAATTAGCGGATTTTCTTTAAATTTGATGATTTTTAAATATAACCGTTCTATAATCAACGTTTAGAGCGATAATGTCATTGCCACCAATATTTTGCCTAAGGTTAATTATTAGTGGAAGATGACATAACTCACAATTAACCTTCACAAAACACAAAATGGAAAAATTTGAATTTGAAGTTTTGCAAATTGACGCCGGAACAAGAATCGATAAATTTTTGGCTGATAGATTTTCAACGATAAAATCAGAAATCACTCGCAGCAAAATTCAGAAATTCATTGAAGAAGATTGCGTTTTTGACGAGAAAAATCAAGCATTTAACACGCCTTCGCAAAAAATAAAGGAAGGGCAAAAAATTATCGTAAACTTGCCTGCGCCAAAATCACAAAAACTTGAAGCCAAAGAAATCGCTTTTAAGATTGTTTATGAGGATGATGATTTATTAGTAATCGACAAACCCGCCGGCCTCACCGTTCACCCCGGAACCGGAAATCAAGACAACACTCTCGTCAACGCGCTTTTATTCACTCACAAAAATAAATTGTCGTCAATCAGCGGCGAGTTTCGCCCCGGAATCGTCCACCGACTCGACAAAGACACGAGCGGCTTGATGTTGGTTGCCAAAAACGATTTCGCTCATCAATTTTTGAGCAAGATTTTGCAAGAAAGACGAATAAAAAGAAGCTATCTCGCCTTTATTTATGGCGCACCATCACCCAAGAAAGGCATAATTGATAAAAATATAATTCGCAGCAAAGTCAACAGACTGAAGATGACAACAACAAGAATAAATCCAGTTTCTATAACTTCAAAAAGCAGAAAAGCATTTACACATTACGAGACAAAACAAACTTTTCTTGATGGCTTTATAAGTTTAGTTGAGTGTAATTTAGAAACCGGAAGAACCCATCAAATAAGGCTTCACATGGAATCAATCAAACATTCTTTAGTAGGCGATCAACTTTATAATTCGTGCAAAAAAACCGCACCGAAAGAATTAAAAAGTGATGCAAAAAACTTCATCGCTAATTTTCCAAGACAAGCCCTACACTCCTACAAAATTGCCTTCGAACACCCAAGAACGCAAAAAGAAATGTCGTTTCAAATAGAGCTTCCTGATGATTTAAAAAAGCTAGAAAAAGTTTTAATTGAAAATTAGAAACAATGCCTCTTCCATTTAATATTGCCTTTTGGGCAAAATAATTTTGAGATAATGCGGGTAGTTTTTATTTGAGACTTGACAAACACAGCAAAAATTTTATTTTATATCGACAAGTTTATAAGAATCGATAATTTTTGGCAGTTTGTGAGCGATTAAAATCACAGTTTTGTCTTTTGAGAAATTATTTATCAACTTCAAAATTAACTCTTCATTCTTAGAATCGAGAGCCGAAGTGGCCTCGTCAAGCAACAAAACTCTAGAATCTTTGACCAAGGCGCGCAAAATCGCAATCCTTTGTTTTTGCCCACCAGAAAGCTTTGAACCCCTCTCACCAACCTTAGTTTCAAGACCTTCCGGCATTTCTTTTATAAAACTCAAGGCCTCACTAAAATCTATGATTTCTTCAATTTTTTTGCGATCAACATTTTTATTTCCGTAAGAAATATTTTCAAAAACAGTACCAGAAAAAATAAAATTATCCTGACTGACATATGAAAAAATATTGCGCAATGATTCAAACGAAAGATTTTTTATGTCGATATTATTAATAAGAATTTCTCCGCCACAAACATCATAAAAACGCAACAAAAGGTTTAGAACCGTGCTTTTTCCAATTCCACTTTCGCCACAAATTGCAATTTTTTCGCCCTGATTTATTTCAAGATTAAAATCTTTAAAAATCACAATTTCTTTTTTTGAAGGATATGAAAAATTCACATTTTTAAAAACTATTTTTATTTCACCGCCCTCTTGAAAAGCGACCGAATTTGTCGACTCGGTCACGACAGATTTTGCGTCAATAAGAAAAAATATTCTCTGCAACGCTGATTTTAGAGTTTGCATTTGACTAAAAATTTGACCCAATCCGACAGCCGAAATTGACGAGATCACGGCATAAAAAATGAATGAAGACAAATCGCCAGAACTGATTTTTTGCGACAAAACAAAGCTTGCACCAATCTTTAAAATAATGGCAATCGATAGAAAAGCAAAAAATATAGAAACCGCAACTAGCAATGATTTAAGTTTAGCTTTTTTTAAATTCGTCGCCAAAAATTCTTCGTTAATTTTGCAAAAATTATCAATCACTTTATTTTGTGCCAAATAAGCTTGAATTGTTTTTATCGCACCGATATTTTCTTCAATTTCAGAATTTAAATCCGCCGAAAATTCTTGCGATTTTTTAGAAAGATTTTTTATTTTTTTGGCAAAAATAAAGATCGGTAAAATCGCCAAAAAAATCAATAGAATCGAAATTATCGTCAGTTTAGAACTAGTCACAAACAACAAAATCAAGCTTCCGACAAATAAAATTGAATTGCGCAAAAAGAACGCAAAATTGCCACTCAAAATTTCAAAAACCAAATTTACATCATTTGTGATTCGCGAATTAACATCGCCAGATTTAACATTTTCGAAAAATTGCGGAGAGATTTGTATAATATTTTTATAAATCGCCACACGAATATCGGTCGCAATTTTAAAGCAAACAGAATTGATTAGTTTCGAACGCAAATAGCCAGAAATCGCCAATATAAAAACCAGCCCCAAAAAGAAAAGGAAGAAACCGTCGCTGTTCTCACTAAGGCCAAAATCAATGAAATATTTCGCAACCCTTCCAAACAGCAAAATCGCGACAGCCGTTATAAAGAGAGCCGTCAACGCTATAAAAGTATCTTTTTTATAAGGTTTGAAAAACGAAAAAAGCCTAAGAATTAATTTATCACCTTGCTTCATACTAAATTTTTGACACATGCTTAATTAAACTCAAACATGATGTTACTTTAAATTATTACATCGACACACAAAGAGCCAGTCTACAAAATCCCAGAGCTAAGTTATGCTAAATCTTTTTATGACTTCCGTCGCACAAAACGCCATTTTTAGAATTTTTACATCCACAAAAATAAACGGTTTTATTTTCACCGGCTTCAAAAACCACCGATTTCATTAAAGATTCGCCATTCTCATTTTTATAAGCCTTGTGACTTCCGTCGCAAAATGGCTGTTTTAGAGATAGTCCACACGAACACCAGAAATATTTTTTTCCCGCCTCAACTTCAATCGGAAAGTTATTTTTTGCCGCAATTTTTGGTAATTTTTCCATATTTTTATTTTATAAAACTAAATCATTAACGCCGTTAACATCAAATATTTCTATTTTCAATTGCGTCGCTTTATCAATATATTTCAAGTCTTTCATCAATTTAATATCATCGCGATTTCGAACCGCAAAAATAATTTTTACCTCAGAGAAATTCATCTTCAAACTAAGCGCCAATTTCTCAATCAAAGCGCGATATTTCGGATTTGAAATATAAGAAAAATATTTATCAATTTTTTGCTTGAATGAAGGAAGTGATGCTTGCTTTTCTTTTTCAGATAACTTCTCGAATTCTTTAAAATAGCGATCAGCCTTGAAGTCAATAAAATAAGCCACCTTCTCGCGCACAAAAACCAAATCACACAACATAAATTTCGCCTTCGTTTCATCAAGTTTAGATGCCAGAATATAATCTTGCAAATGTTTCAAGCCCGAAACAGAAATAAGGGAAACCACTTCTTCTAAAGATTTTTTTGCAACTTCATCAATTACCATGTTTCCAATCGGCTTGTTGCCCGTCGAAACGGATTTCTGCTCGCCACCGCCAGAAGAAATATCACTAGAAACCGCGCCTTGCCTCGCTTGATCAAAACCAACATCAACATTTTTCTTACGCAATTCTTCAATTTTTTTCTCTATACTTCCAATATATCCATGTAAACTTTTTATATTTTCTTCCATAAAATGACGACTTTCATCATTTTCATTTTTATGACTTTGCTTAAGTTTTTGAAATAAATCGTCACCAACTTTAAAAATCGCATCTTTAGAATCGCGCAAAGTAGAATCTTGAATCGCCTTCCAATCATTGACTCGAATCTGAACTTCTTGAATTTTTTGCATCGAAAGTTCGATTTGCTTTTCAGCCTGAAGTCTTAATTTTATTTCCTCTTGACGCTCTTTTCTCGCCGCTTCAAGTTCGCGCAACAATGACTTAACTTGCTCAACTTCAGTTTTTAATTCGGCGCGAAGCTTTTCTTCAAGCTTTTGTTTTTCTTCTTTTTTGACCTTTAAAGCTTTATCAAGATCGCGAATTTTTAAGCTGGTAGAAATGCGAAAATGCGAATAGCGAATATACATCACGATCGTGATTAGAGCCAATCCGATGTTGCTGATAATTATATAAATCATAATTTATTTAAATTTTTAAATTATCAATAAGTCTAACTTTGTGCAAATAAAGGGCAACAAAAATTCGATATTTCTTTTGATCATTAAAATCGTCGATTAATTCTAATTTTTCTTCATCGCGAATTTCTAAATAATCAATTTTTTCAAAACCAATTTTCAACAATTCTTCCTTTTTATTTTGCAAAATATTTTCAATATTCTGAAGTTTTTTTACTTCATTTTTTATCTCATTTAAGATACGAAAAATATTTGCTGCAATTTTCTTTTCATCAACGCTAAGCCTTTGATTTCTAGACGACATCGCAAGTCCAGAAACTTCTCTAACAGTTTCAACCCCAACAATTTCAATATCAAAATTAAAATTTTCGACCAATTTTTTTATGACAACAAATTGCTGAAAATCTTTTTTTCCAAAAACCGCAAAATCTGGTTTCACAATATTGAATAATTTTGACACAACAAGCGCAACGCCATCAAAATGCCCCTTTCTAGAAGCTCCGCACAAACAATCTGTAAGTTTTTTTGGCTTTATCTCAAAATAATTTTCGTCAGGATAAATTTCTTCATCTTGCGGCAAAAAAACAGCATCAACATTTTTTTCCTTAAGTTTTTCTAGATCAGCCTCAAAATTTCGCGGATATTTTTCATAATCACTCAAATCATTAAATTGAGCCTTGTTGATAAAAATGCTGACGACAACAAAGTCAGCGAATTTTTTCGCCTCTTCAACCAGCGACAAATGTCCATCATGAAGCGCTCCCATTGTAGGCACGAAAGCAATTTTTTTATTTTGCATTTTTGCTTGCAAAAGCAATTTTCTTACGTCAATAATTTTCTCAACAATTTTCATAAAATATTTTTAAATAAAACTCGCCACATCAAATTAAGAAAAATCTTCCATCGAAATTTTAGCAGAAAAATCAAACAATTCCACTTCATGCGTTGAAATAATAACAACTCCCTGATTTTCAAGCTTCGTTTTTATCAATCCTTTCAACAAATTTTTCGCCTCAAAATCAAGATGAACCGTGGGCTCGTCCAAAATCCAAATTGTCGCCGGACAAACCATAAGTTTTGCAAGCATCACTTTTTTTTGCCAACCCGCCGAGAGATTTTTAACTTTTTCATTCACAAAATCACCCAGTTTAAAAAACGCCAAAGCCGCCGGAATCAAGTCTTCGCAATCATTTAAGGCTGCGTAAAAACTTAAATTTTCATAAACCGTCAATTCTTGCTTGAGAAAATTTTTATGACCTATAAATTGCAAGTCACCATTGAAGTCAGAACGAAAATCTTCAATATTTTGATTGTCCCACAAAATCTTTCCACTGGATTCTTTAGAAATTCCCGCTAAAATCTTAAGCATACTAGTTTTGCCCGAGCCATTTTTCCCAGCAACAACCAAGCTTGAACCTACAAAAAGCGAAAAACCAACTCCGGTAAAAATTTTTTTATCATTTTTATATAAACCAAGATTTTCAACACTCAACATATGTCAGAATTAATTTTTTTCGAACATCCTCATAAAAATAATAAACAAGAAAAACCTAAATATCTAGTGATTTTCTTGCACGGATATGGCTCGAACGGCGCCAATTTAATCGAACTTTCAAGAGAATATGAATACGCACTGCCAAGCGCCCATTTCATCTCGCCAAACGCCCCTCAAGATTGGGAAGGTGGATTTGTCGACTCTTATCAATGGTTTTCACTCGCTTCATGGGGTTCAAATCGCGACGCCTCTAAAATCGCGAATGACATAAAAAAAGCCAACGAAGATTTACAAAAATTCATCCATCAACAGCTTTTGCGCTTCGATTTAAAGCCGCAAAATTTATTCCTCATCGGATTTTCACAAGGCGCAATGATGGCGATGTATCAAGGCCTAATTTTGCCCGAAAAACCAGCGGGAATAATTTCCTACTCAGGAAAATTAATTTTACCAGAAACGGTTGGTGCAAAAACCAACGCCAAGCCAGAAATTTGCTTGATTCACGGCAAACAAGATTCCGTCTTGCCATTCTCAAATTTTATCGAAGCCGAGACACTCATGAAACAAGAGAAAATTCCCTTTGAATCACACGCTTTCGAGAATTTAGACCACACAATCGACATTCACGGGATCAGAGCCGGACTCAATTTCGTCAAAAAACAGCTGAAAAACTAGGCAACTCCAGCGCGCAAACAATCGTGAATGTGCAAAACACCAACGATTTTTGCTTCTTTTAACACAAAAAGGCTGGTGATTGATTTTTTGTTCATTATCGCAACCGCCTCAACTGCAAGCAATTCTTCGCTAATTTCTAAAGGCTTCGCAGTCATAATTTCTTCGGCTTTTTGATTGAAAAAACTCTGACTTAAATGACGACGCAAATCGCCGTCAGTAATAATCCCGATCAGTTTTTGATTTTCATTAATCACAGCCGTGCAACCCAAATGTTTTGAGGTCATTTCGATCAAAACATCAGGCACCATCGCATTTTCTCTAACCAGCGGAATTTCTCCGCCTTTTCTCATAATATCCTTGACGCGCACAAACGCCGCGCCAAGCTTTCCACCGGGGTGAAAAATTCCGAAATTCTCGGTGTTAAAATTTTTCGCATCAATCAAACTCACCGCAATCGCATCACCAAGCGCAAGCATCATCGTCGTAGAAGTCGTCGGTGCGTTAATTTTATTGGCCTCAGGCGCCTTCGACAAAACAAGCGCCACATTCGCACTTTTCACCAGCTCAGATTCTGCGCGCCTCACCATCGCAATTATCGGAATCTCGAAACGCTTGCAATAAAAAATAATATCGCGCAACTCTTTAGTTTCACCCGAATTCGAAAGCAAAATCACAACATCATCTTTCGTAATCATACCCAAATCACCGTGGCTAGCCTCTGCGGGGTGAATAAAAAACGCCGGAGTTCCGGTTGACGCCATCGTCGCAGCAATTTTATTAGCGACATGCCCCGATTTTCCCATTCCGCTCAAAATCACTCGACCGCTACATTCAAGAATCAAATCGATCGCCCTAACATAATTTTCGTCCAAAACCTCCAAAATAGATTTCAGCCCGTCAATTTCGCAATTAATAGTTTTTATCGCAGAATTTATGTAATTTTGTTTTTTATCTTGCACAATTTTTTAGAAAATGTTAATATTTTGTTGATTTTTTCAAAAATCATAAAAGCCTTATAAGAGCTTGATAACAAGGTTTACAAGCCATATTAGCGACGATTATACAACATAAATTAATTTAAAACAAGACAAAATGCAAGAAAATGATAGCCAAATTTTGCAAGAATTTATTGACGCAAACGCCATTTTGAAAGGCCATTTCATCCTCTCTTCCGGCCTTCATTCCGACACTTACATGCAATGTGCGCGGGTTTTGATGGATGCGAAGCGCTCGCAGCGCCTCTGTAGCGCTCTTGCCGCAAAATTAATCAAGAAACTTGGCGAAAATTTCGCCGACATTGTGGTCGCCCCAGCAATGGGTGGCGTGGTCGTTGGCTATGAAATGGGGCGCCAACTCAACTTGCCCACAATTTTTTGCGAAAGAGTCGACGGCGAATTCATGTTTCGACGCGGCTTCACACTCGACAGCAACACCAGAGTTCTAGTGGTTGAAGACGTCATAACCACTGGAAAATCCTCCCTTGAAACATTCGAATTAATCAGAAATTGCGGCGCTAAAATTGTCGCCGAAGCCTGTTTAGTTGACCGCTCAGGAAGTGAAAATCTCGAAAAAATACTAAAAGTTTCAACAACTTCTTTGCTTAAAATCGAAATCAAAACTTTCAGTGAAAACAATATTCCAAGCGAGCTAAAGAGCATTCCCGCGATAAAACCAGGAAGTCGTTTTTTGAAAAAATAACAAATTAATATTAGATGAAAATTTACACAAATAAACTCGAAGAAGTCGTGTTAAATCAACGCGAACTCAATGTTTCTTTCGAATTTTTTCCGCCAAAAAACGATGAAATGGAAGAAAAATTATGGAAAGCAATCGGAAACTTAAAAAATCTTAATCCTTCATTTGTGTCCGTAACCTACGGCGCCGGCGGATCTACGCGCGAAAGAACGCATAACACCATAAATAAAATATTGACGCAAACCAACCTCAAACCCGCGTCTCACTTAACTTGTATCGCGGCATCAAAACAAGAAATTGACGAAATCGCCAGAAATTATTGGGAAATGGGCGTGCGCCACATCGTTGCGCTTCGCGGCGATATGCCAGCCTCAAGCCCGAATTATCAGCTTCACCCCGACGGTTATCAATATGCTGACGAACTAGTTCTTGGCCTCAAAAAAATCGCCGATTTCGAAATTTCCGTCGCGGGATATCCCGAAAAACACCCCGAAGCAAAAAGCCTCGACGAAGACATCGACAACCTCAAACGCAAAGTTGACGCCGGCGCAACACGAATCATCACCCAATTTTTCTTCGATTCTGACGTATATTTTTCTTTCGTCGAAAAATGCCAAAAACGCGGCATCACAATTCCAATCGTTCCGGGAATTTTACCCGTCAGCAACGTAAAACAAGTCAAACATTTCGCCAAAATGTGTGGCGCAAAAATCCCAGAATGGATGTCAGACATTTTCGAGGGCCTTGACGAAAAAGAAGAAACCCGCAAATTAATCGCCTCAATTGTCGCGGTCGAATTGTGTCGAATCCTACATAATGGCGGCGTCAACGACTTCCATTTTTACACGCTAAATCGCTGTGACATCACCAGCGCAATTTGCCATGTTTTGGGAATTCGATAATTGCAAACACAAACACAATCACGAGGCCAAAATTGCCCCTTGATTCTTTTTAAAAAAACATTTACACTTTAAGCAAGCTAACCAATAAATAATTTATGCCAAAAGAAGATTTACTTACAATGAACGGTGTCGTAGTCGAAGTTTTGCCAAACACAATTTTCAAAGTTCAACTTGAAAACGGCCACATCATCATCGCTCACGCATCAGGGAAAATTCGCAAAAACAAAATTCGCGTCCTAAAAGGCGATAATGTCGAAATCGAAATGACAACTTACGATTTAACAAAAGGAAGAATCGTCCGCCGAAGCACATAATGTACACCATCATACTTCTCACATTGTCGAATATTTTTATGACTTTCGCATGGTATGGTCATTTGAAATATCGCGACGTCGCTTTGTGGCAAGTAATTTTAATCAGTTGGTGCATCGCTCTGCCCGAATACGCTCTACAAGTTCCCGCCAATCGCATGGGCTATTCTCAGTTCAGCGCCGCCCAGCTTAAAACAATGCAAGAAGTCATAACTCTCGTTGTCTTCGCAATATTTTCAACCTACTACCTCGGCGAAAAATTAAGATGGAACCA
>CAMCFD010000019.1 GCA_945874115.1 Rickettsia typhi
TGGTGGAGAGAGCAGGATTTGAACCTGCGAACGCTTGCGCGGACAGATTTACAGTCTGTTGCCATTGACCACTCGGCCATCTCTCCACAATAAACAAGCATTATAATATATTAAAATTAATTAGTCAACTTATCTCTAAATATTTAAATTTCCTAATTGACCAGCGGCCTTGCTATTGCTTGGTCTAAACTTGGTTAATTTTGCAAGATTTCGATTGTGGCGCAAAAAGCAACGGATGAGGATTTTAGCCATTATTATCATTGTTGCACAAAGGAGAATTTTAAAATAAAAACTAGATTCTTGGAAATTTCAAATTTTCTAATCCTGATAAATTTACTCGATATTTTGTCAAAAACGCCAAAAATAAAAAACCTAAAAGTTATTGGCAAACCTCGCAATCTGGGTTTTTTTTCAATGTAGTTTTTCGAAATTCCGATTTTAAAAAATCAAAAATTAAGATTTTTCCAACCAAACTTTCGCCAATTTGCAAAATTTCATTAATTGTCGTGGTCGCTTGAAGTGCGCCAATTGTGCCTGCGACACTTCCTAAAATTCCTTTCTCTGACAATGGAAGTGAGAAATTTTCATCGACAATATTTGGATTAAAGCATGCATAGCAAGGGCTTGACGGCGCATTTTTGCGAAAATCAAACACTGAAACTTGTCCCAAAAAACCTTTTACGGCCGCAAAAATCAAGACTTTTTTAGCTTTTACGCAAAATTCATTTATCACGAAACGCGTAGGAAAATTGTCAGTGCAATCGAGAATATAATCATAATTAACGGCGATTTCTTCTAGAGCTTCAGGGCTTGCGCGCTTATTATAAATTTCGATTTTTACATCATCATTTAGCGCATTTATTTTTTCGCGCGCGCTTTCAACTTTTTTGCGACCCAAATCATCAAGGCCGTGAATCACTTGGCGCTGTAAGTTCGAAAGCTCGACAATATCATCGTCAATTATGCCGATATTGCCAATTCCGGCGGCGGCTAAATATAATAAAGCGGGCGAACCTAGTCCGCCAGCGCCAACAACCAAAACCCTTGCGCGCAAAAGCTTTTCTTGACCAGACTCGCCAATTTCAGCAAGAATCGTGTTTCTAAGATAGCGCTGTTTTTGTGCCTCATTTAACATGTGTCGCTTGTTGGTTTCTAAATTCTTCAAAGCTAACGGCTTTCTGATTTTTTATGAAACTTGGCTGTTTATTTGAAGCTTCGATATCAATAATTTCGCCGTCTCTTTCTATTTCAAAATTGCCTAATTCTAAATTTCTTAATTGAGTTATGGCGTCAATCTTGCTCAAATTAGTTTTTGACGTTAACACATCGCCCACTTTAAAGACAGTTTGCGCAAGAGAATTGGGAATAATTTCGTCAATTATTATGGTTATAAAGCCGTCTTGCTCTGTCATTCTCGATTTAACGCCAAATCCGCAATATTTCGCCGGCCGAAGAAATTCATCTTTCGAAATCTGTTGACTTTCTAGTGCGGCGGCAAGGCAATTATTAAATCCTATGCCATATTGTTTTATGGCGGAGAGTTCTTGTAAACTTCCATGCGTAGTTGTTCGCGGACTTACCAGCGGAGCTCGCGCCGCGCCTGACGCAAAAGCCTGTACAGGTGTTCTTTGTTGTGGCGCCGGTGCGGCTTCTGGAATAAAAGTTTGAAACTGTGTCGCATCTTCTGGTCTTCGAGGATCATAACTCGTCGCTGGGGCTGGCGCAAAAGATGCATCCGCCACTGTGGCAGGTCGCCATTCTTGCCTCAAGCCCCTAGAATCAGGTCTTCCTGACGCCGCCGATTTCGGATTAGCTATCGGCAAAGCTTCTTTTTGTTGAAGCAGCAGACTAATTTCGTCCCTAACTTCTTCTGCTTGGCGCTTAAATCCGGCCATTGCCAAATCGCCGCCACGAATTCTTAAGGGCCTAATCTCTTGCAATTCTAGCGTTTTTTGCGTTATATAAGTGTGCATTGCGGGCGAAATTTTTGCAATTCCAGTTCCAAGCGAAACAAAATTTCCATCTCGATTTCTGGGGTCGCGTGGGTCAGAGGGATAAACAACTTTTCCGCCATTTTTGATAAAATCTCTAAGCACACCAAATTGTAAATCTAAAACTCGCTTCCATTTTTCATCTGAAGGTTGTGCGGTGCCATACCAAGTTGTGATTATCCCAAACATAAATTCTCCATCGAGAAATCTGGCTTCGTCTTGCCTGAAACATCTTGCTTGGCCGCCAAAAGTGGTTCTTCTGCCAGATTGTCTTAGAAAGTCACTATCATTATCGCCGAATAAAAAAACCGCGGGTTTTGCGATTTTAAAAGAGTCTCTCACTCTTTGATTGTCATAATATCGCGTGAATTTATATAAATTATTTTGCAATAAAAATATTCCGCTATCACTCGATTTGCTCATTATTTATAATTTAATTAATGTCCCGTAGAGCCAAATCCGCCGCTTCCACGCGCAGTTTCATCTAAATCTGAAACTTCGACAATTTCAGCTTGTTCACATTTTGCAATCACCATTTGTGCAATTCTCATCCCGCGCGTGATAACAAAATCAACGTTTGAGTGGTTTATCAAAATCGCGCAAACTTCGCCACGATAATCAGCGTCAACTGTTCCGGGGCTGTTTAAAACTGTGATTCCATTTTTAAGCGCAAGGCCAGAACGTGGGCGAACTTGGGCTTCATAGCCTTTTTCAAGCGCAATTGAAATTCCGGTTTTGACAAGTTTTATTTCGCTTGGTTTTATAACAATCGCTTCGTCAATTGCCGCGAGAAGGTCGATTCCTGCGCTTCCCGAGGTTTCATATTTTGGCAATGCTAATTCTTTATAATTGTCTAATTTTTTGATTTTTAAAATTGTCATAAATTTATTTGTTTAAAATTATCCTGTTCATTTTATTTGACTCCGTCTGAAAAAGCCGTTTCAAAGCCATTTTGAGCCAAGTTAAAACTCATTTAGTAATCCTTAATTTAATTATTGAAAATTAACTTAAAAAAAGTAATAATTGCCAATTGTAAAACATAATTTTTAAAAATCTTTAAAAAAATGACAGAAAATACAATTGATAAATTGAAGAATGAGAATCGTCGCAAAATTTTAACTGGCACCGCATATGTTGCGGCCGGAATTGGCGCCGCTTGCGCGATTTTGCCATTTATCGACAGCATGAATCCGGCGGACGACGTTCAGGCTCTTGCCTCAATCGAGGTTGATATTTCAAACATAAAAGTTGGCGAAGAAAAAAAAGTTATGTGGCGCGGAAAGCCCGTTTTCATTAAGCGCAGAACCTCTCAAGAAATTGAAGCGGCGCAAAAAGTTGAATTAGCAGAATTAAAAGATCCGCAAACCGACGCCGAGCGCGTTAAGGCGGGCAAGGAAGAATGGCTTGTCACAATCGGAATTTGCACACATTTAGGTTGCATTCCAATCATGGGTGAGGGTGAATATAAAGGCTGGTTTTGTCCTTGCCATGGCTCGCAATATGACACTTCGGCGCGAATTCGCAAAGGCCCAGCGCCAAAAAATTTAGCAATTCCACCTTACGAATTTGTTGGCGAAAATAAAATTAAAATTGGTTAAAAATATGTCTCATTTACAAAATGATTTGCCTGAAAGCATTACCGAAAAATCGAAAGTGGCAAAGTGGGTTAATGACCGACTTCCATTGATTGCGACAGTTGAAGGTGTGTTGAAAAAACATCCATATCCTAAAAATTTAAGTTATTGGTGGAGCTTTGGATCAATCGCCGGAATCGCGCTTATAGTGCAGATTTTGAGTGGATTATTTCTTGCGATGAACTACGACCCCAATACCGCGAACGCTTTTAACTCGGTCGAACATATCATGCGCGATGTGCGTTATGGCTGGTTGATTCGCTATATTCACGCTGTTGGCGCGTCAATGTTTTTCGTCGCACTCTATGCCCACATGGCTCGCGGTCTTTATTATGGCTCTTACAAAAAACCGCGCGAACTTTTGTGGTGGATTGGCGTCATAATTTTCTTGTTAACTATGGCCACAGCCTTCATGGGCTATGTTTTGCCGTGGGGACAAATGAGTTTCTGGGGCGCGACCGTTATCACTAACTTGTTTTCAGCAATTCCACTTGTTGGCGAAGACATCGTAACATTACTTTGGGGCGGCTATTCTGTAGACAATCCAACGCTAAACCGCTTTTTCGCATTACACTTTTTGTTGCCATTCGTAATTGTCGGAATTGTCTTGCTTCACTTGGTGGCTCTACACACAAGCGGATCTAACAATCCGTCGGGCATTGAAATTAAAACCAAAAAAGACATAATTCCGTTCCATCCATACTTCACAATCAAAGATATGGTGGGCTTTGTGGCGTTCTTTTTGGTGTTTGGATATTTCTTGTTTTTCTATCCAAATTCACTTGGTCACCCCGACAACTACATCCCTGCAAACCCAATGGTGACGCCGGCTCACATCGTTCCCGAATGGTATTTCTTGCCATTTTATGCAGTGCTTCGCGCTGTTCCTGACAAGCTTGGCGGCGTGTTGATGATGTTTGGTGCAATCGCATTATTATTTGCATTGCCATTTCTTGACACCTCGAAAGTCAAGTCTGGCGCATATCGCCCGTGGTTTAAGAAAATATTTTGGCTGTTCATCGTCAATTTTTTCTTGCTTGGTTGGTTAGGAAAATCTCCGGCTGAGGGTTGGTATATCTGGGCTTCTCGTGCCTCGACTTTCTTTTATTACGCCTATTTCTTGGTAATTTTACCGTGGCTTGGTAAACACGAAAAGACGCTGCCAGAGCCTGAATCGATTGACTCGCATTATAAATCGAAACATTAGTTGAAATGATAAACCCTGAAGAAGTTTACAAATTATTGCTAAAAATTCCAAAGGGGCGCGTCACAACTTATGGCGAAATTGCGCGTAAATTGGGCACAAAAGCCTATCGCGGTGTTGGGAGAGTTGTCGGACAAAATCTTGACATTCCAAACACGCCATGTCATCGCGTGGTGCTATCAGATGGCGGAATTAGCGGTTATGCGCACGGCGTTGATAAAAAAATTGCGCTTTTAAAAAGCGAAAATGTTGCTGTAGAAAACGACAAAATTGTCGATTTTTCGCAAAAATTATATAAGTTCTAATGAGTGAGGGCGCGGTTTGCTCTTGCATAAAGTATATTTAAAAAATGAAAAAACTTTTTACTTTAATTTTTATATTGACGGCGAATTCTGTTTTTGCCAGCCAATCATCACATGAAGGCGCTCTAAGCACGGCGGCGCTTCATCCAAAACAATTAAAATGGAGTTTTGACGGAGTTTTCGGCTCAATCGACAAAGCCTCAGCACAGCGTGGATTTCAAGTTTATAAAGAAATCTGTTCATCTTGCCACAGCTTAAAATTAATGTCTTATCGCAACTTAGAAGCAATTGGTTTTTCGCCAGAAGAAGTGAAATTTATCGCTTCAGAATATTCAATAGCTGACGGCCCAGATGACGAAGGTGAAATGTTCGATCGTCCCGGATTGCCTTCAGATCGCTTCGTTTCGCCTTATGTCAACGACAATCAGGCTCGCGCTTCGAACGGTGGCGCGCTTCCGCCAGATTTATCTTTGATGGTAAAAGCTCGTCATGATGGTGCAAATTATATTTATTCATTGTTAACTGGATACGCCCAAGCACCAGAAGGTTTCGCTTTGACTGAAGGTAAAAATTACAACTTATATTTCGAAGGTCGCCAAGTCGCGATGCCAGCACCAATCACCGACGACGGACAAGTTGAATATAAAGACGGAACCTACGCCACCAAGGAACAAATGATAACCGACGTCGTCAATTTCTTGCAATATGCAGCAGAGCCAGAAACCGAGCACCGCAAAAAAATGGGCGTTCGCACGATGATTTTCTTGCTTATTTTATTCGCGATTTTAATTGTCGCTAAGCGCGCTGTCTGGCGCGATGTGAAGTAGATCTTGTTATTTTTGTTTCACTTATGTAATATTTTGTAAGGACGCTTTGAGGTGTTTGCGCAAATAGGCTTATTGATAAAAAAGAATTCGTAACATATATAATACTAGAAAAATGACATTTGAATTTAATCAAGAAAATCAAAAAAAGATCGCCGAAATTTTAGCGAAATATCCGGTCGAGCGCAAGAAATCTGCGGTGATGCCACTTCTTGACTTGGCGCAAAGACAAAATGAAAATTACATTTCAAGTGAAGTTGTCGCAGAAATTTCGAGAATTCTTGAAATGCCAGAAATTCGCGTTTACGAAGTCGCCAGTTTTTATACGATGTATAATTTAAAACCAGTCGGAAAATATTTAATCCAATTCTGCAAAACCACGCCATGCATGCTTCGCGGCATTGACGAATTAATGAAAGCGACCAAAGAAAAACTAGGAATTGGCTCTGAAGAAACGACAAGCGACGGACTTTTCACTCTTAAAGAAGTTGAGTGTTTGGGCGCTTGTGTCAATGCTCCCGTCATTCAAATCAACGATGATTATTTCGAAGATTTAACCAAAGAAAGTTTCTTCAAAATTTTGGAAGATTTAAAAGCTGGAAAATCGGTTAAAGTCGGCTCTCAGCTTGGAATTTTATAATAGAATTTTAGCTATTGATTAGTGTTAATTTAAGTTGATAATTATAAGAGTTCTCGCAAAGCGAGGCTGAGCAATCGTTAAAAATCTCATATTTATCCCGTTATGAGATAATGCATCAAAAATAAATTTACACCATTCTTTAGTTGTGCTTTTCTGGTAAAAATTCACTCGGATAACTTATCTGTTGTGATTTTTTCTCAAAACCGCCTTGCTAAATGAAAGTATAGGTTTATGTTTTGATATACCTAAAAAATTATGAAAAAATTATTTTTTATACTCCTCCTAAACTCTTCTTTGGCAATGGCTCAGGAAGATTTCGAAATTACAAGTCCAGATTTTAAAAATGGTCAATCTTTAACAAAAGATTATGAATTTAACGGCTTTGGTTGTGATGGGAAAAATATTGCGCCAACTTTAGAATGGAAAAATGCGCCAAAAGAAACTTTAAGTTTCGCGTTCACTGTTTATGATCCAGAAGCGCCCACAGGAAGCGGTTGGTGGCATTTTGCTTCATATAACATCGCACCAAATGTGAGTGAAATTAAGCGCGGAGCTTTGCCCGAAGGTGCTCTTGCTGTTGAGGGTGATCGCGGCGTAAGAAATTATATGGGGCCTTGTCCACCAAAGGGTCACGGAGTGCATCATTATATCTTTACGGTTTATGCGCTTAATGTTGAAAAGCTTGAATTGCCAGGCAACGCTTCTGCTGCGCTGCTTGGATATACGATTAACCAACATAAAATTGGTGAGGCGAAAATTATTGCGACTTACGAAAGAAAATAATTTTCTTTTAGCGTCGCGAATTATAACATTTCTCACTATAGGCGCCTTTAGCTAATCATTAACTTAAAATGTTATAATTCGCAGCTAAATCGCAATGACGAGCGGTCAAAAACCAGTATCCCTTTTTTAATAAAATAAAATGTCAAAAATCGTTATAATAAAAGAAGCAGATGAGGAAAATTTTGATGAAATTTGGCGAATTTTTCAAGATGTAATAGAGGCTGGCGAAACCTACGCAAACGATGCTTCAACCACAAAAGAAGAGGCTTATCAAAAATGGTTTGCTAAAAATGCAAAAACTTTTGTTGCTAAAATTGATGATAAAATTGTCGGCGCATATTTAATTAAACCCAATCACGTAGGGCGCGCGTCTCATATTGCTAATTGCAGTTTTATTGTTGATAAAAATAGTCGCGGCAATGGCGTTGGTAAAAAAATTGGTGCGCATGCAATTGAGTTTGCAAAAAACGCTGGCTATAAAGCAATTCAATATAATTTCGTAGTATCAACAAATAAGGTGGCTATAGCTTTATGGCAATCTCTTGGTTTTGAAATTATTGGCACAATCCCGCAAGCCTTTAACCACAAGAATCTGGGGCTTGTTGATGCATATATTATGTTTCTTGCCATTTCGTAAAATTCCGCTTGGGCCAAGAGTTTTTCTAAACCAGATTTAACCTAGAGCCAAGCCACATCTCGCCATATTATAAAATTATTTCAAAAATAATATAAAAATCATTAAAAAAGTGCTTGACAATAACTTGATAATGATTATCATTATCTTGTTTGGTAAATGATAATGACTATCATTGGTTTTTAAATAGTTGCAAAAAACCTGTTAAATTAGCTCGAAAAAGGTTAAAAATCAACTAAAAAACACCTATAATGCCATTCGTCACTAAATAATTAACCATTTATGCTTCATAATTTGGTCTCAAATCTCAAATTATTTTGCCTAAAAAGCTAATTATTGGTAGAAAATGGTATAATTATTGAAATTATAATTTTATTTATATGTCTGTCGCAGAAATTTTATTTAGTCAAAATTGGATTATATCCTTAATTTTTGCACTATTAATTGCTATTTCATTTTTTAGCTGGTATTTAATTTTTCGCAAAATAATTTTCTTCAAAGCTGAGCAAAAAATTGTTGATAATTTTTCTGTAAATGAAAAAAATGACACTTCAATTGCGGCGCAAACTTTGCTAAAATCTTTCGCAATTTTAGAAGGTGGCAAAAAAGATAATCAAGAAATTGTTGCTAAAAAAATATTCATAACTCTTGAAGAAGTTAAAGAAAAAATTAATTTCGGACATAATTTTTTGGCTTCAATTGCCAACTTAACACCTTTTATTGGTTTGTTTGGAACGGTGCTTGGAGTTTATTTTGCGCTGATCGACATTTCAAATCACGGAAATGCCAATATCGCAGTTGTCGCGCGTCCAATTGGAGAGGCGTTGATTGCGACCGCGATGGGCTTGTGGTGTGCGATTCCGGCTTCTTTTGCGTTTAACGCATTCTCGAAAAAATCGGCTTTATTGGTTAGAAAAATAAAAATTTTGATTGATAAAAAATCAATTGAGATTGAAGAAAATAGAGGATTTTAATGAAACTAACATTCAACAATAGCGAAGACGGACAAGAAGAAGTTATCAGTGAAATCAACGTAACGCCGCTAGTTGACGTTATGTTGCTTTTAATGATTATTTTTCTAGTGACCGCGCCACTTTTGATAAACAATATCGACGTTAAATTGCCGCAAGTTGTTGGAGCTTCTGAATCTAAAGCGGTCAGCAAAATTATCGCGATTAAAGAAAATGGTGATCTTTCATTTGACGGATCTGCTATTTCTGCACAATCGCTTGAAAAAGAATTGATTGCAATTAGTAGTAAAGAAGTGGTCGTGAAAATTGCCGCTGATAAAAATTGCCGCTATCAAGATGTGGCTGCAATATTGTCTTTGCTTGGCAAAAGCCATATTAGCAATGTTAGTTTTCTGACGCAAAATTAGTTTTTTAAAGAAAGCGCTTGATTTAAGTTATTATTATTTCGGTAAAAAATATTTTATTTTATATGAAAAATATTGATGTACAAAACTTTTTTGCACAAAATGAAATTTCGGCTTTTATCAAAGAAAAAGCCGCTTCGCAAGATTTTTCTGCTTTCATGTTTACGGCTTTGCTTCACATAAGTTTGGTGTTTTTTATATTTTTTCAGTATAAAAAAGCATCATTTGATCAGACTCTTTCATTTTCTATGACAGTGATGGACGTTTCTTCGTCTTCGTCAAATGTCGTTGCCAGCTCTGCTTCGGTTGCAAGTAAAACTTCGGCGAAAGCGCCGCAAAAAAGCGACGAGAAAGCTCAAAATGCGCAAAGTGCGAACGATAATTCACAATATTTGCAGCAAGAAGACAGCACCAATTCTAAGTCTGATAAATCTTTCGATTCTCAGGCGAGAAGCGCAGTTTTGACGCCAGATTCTGAGGCTTCTATTGACGCGGCAAATTTAAATAATAAAGCACCAAGATATCCGGAAATTTCGCGTCAAATTGGCGAAAAGGGCACAGTAATTCTGAAAGTTTATGTTAGCGAAGAAGGTTTGGCTCAGATTGTTGAGATGAAAAAAAGTTCTGGTTTTGCAAGGCTTGATAATTCTGCCCTTGCGACAGTTAAGCAATGGCGCTTTCTTGCCGCTAGAAAAAGCGGAAAGCTTGTCGCATCTTGGATTAACATCCCAATTCGTTTTGCTTTAGAATAAAATTAATAAATCCAGGGTAATTCGGGGCGCATAGATTATTATTGGTTTTGCCTGTGAAAATAGCGTGGCGGTTTGCTGCCTCTTATGGTTATGGTTTTTTGTGTGCACAACTCTGGAGTTGTAATTGCAGTAGGTTCTTCAAGAGAGGGAGAGTTTCTTGGAATCTCAAGCAAGTTTAAAATAAAAGATTTTAAACTAAGATGATGAATGCGCTGTATTGCAATTAATATTTTAAATAAAACTATGTTAATGCAAATAAAAGAATTATTGCCAGCAAACATCGTAGAGTAAATCAGAAGAACTCTTGCAAGTGCAGATTGGCAAGATGGAAAACAAACCGCCGGCGCACAATCGGGCGAGGCAAAAAATAATTTGCAAGTGACGGAAGACGATAAAAATTTGCCAGAATTGCGCAAAATAATTTTGCAACATGTTCATAAAAATGGCCTTTATTTCAGCGCCTCTTTGCCAAAAAAAATCTTCCCGCCATTATTCAACAAATATTGCGGCGACACAAATTCTTTCGGCAACCACGTTGACAACGCCGTTCGAACCTACATCAAAACTGGCGAAAATATCAGAACCGATTTATCTTGCACAATTTTCTTGTCAAACCCGCAAGAATACGAAGGCGGAGAGCTTGTCATCGAAGACGTATACGGCGCAAAAAGCATTAAACTTAACGCCGGCGACGCAATTTTATATCCGTCAACAAGCCTACATCGCGTCGAGCCCGTGACAAAAGGTGAGCGCATCGCCAGCTTTTTTTGGATCGAAAGTATGGTGCGTGGCAACGACGAACGCCGTATTTTATTCGATATGGACATGGCAATTTTAAATCTGCGCCAAAAACACGGACAAAATGAAGATGCGGCTGTTGTTTTAACCTCGTGCTATCACAATTTGGTGAGATTGTTCGCTGACACTTAATCGCGCACCTAAATTATAAATCAAGACAAGTGAAGCGATTGCGGATAAATTTCGCAGCGCCAATAATTTCGTTATATTCGCCATTTTCAAGATCAAGCGCATCAAAGCCAACTTCGATTGCGAAATGTTTGAAAATGTCGCGAATATTTTGTTCAGGAAAAATTATGCGCGATAAAACCTTGCAATAATCTTGCCAATTTTGCCCCAATTCTTGCTGTAAAAATTTGCGATTTTTCCTGATTAATTCGGCCTTCAAGCCATATTCTTTTTCGCATTCACGCGCGATTTTCGCACCAAAAAATTGCGTCATCTTTTCTTTCTCAAAGTTAACTTCGCGCATTTCAATTGAATCTTGCGATAAAAGTTCCTCCTGAATTCGCGCCGTTGTAAGGCAAGTCGTCGCAATTTGCAATCCGTGCAAAACACGCGCTTCTTTTTGCGGATATTTCATCGCGTAAGAATGCGCAATTAAATGCTCCGATTGACTAGCAGGAAAACTTCCACCCGCAAGAGTCATTGACGCGCCCGACAATAATAAAATCTCGATTAAAAGCTTCAAAAAATCTTTATCTTCAAGTGCAAATTCTTGATAATTTTCGACAAAAAACCCCATTTTTTCGCTCAAAATCGCAAAACACTCAGGATTAAATTCGGTTTCAAGCAATAAATGCGATAAAAGCCAATCAAACCAACAGCCATAAAAACACATCGAATCACCAATTCCGGCCTTGATCATCGATTTTGGCGCGGTTTTTAAAATCCCCAAATCGCAAAAAACCGCCAAAGGCAAGGTCGCGCCGACAGTTTTTCTGTGATCATTGACAATTATCGAAGCATTTTTCGACAAATATCCATTCATCGACGGCGCCGACGGAAAAATTATGTAGGGAATGTCGTTTTTATCGCTCGCAATCTTGCACAAATCGCTAATTACGCCACTTCCAAGTGCAATTATTAAATCGAAATTTCGTGAAGTTTCGGTGATTTTTTCGACACTTTCTTCATCTGGCTTTGCGTTTTCAAAAATCAAATATTCCACTTTTAAATCTTTAAGCGATGACGCGAAAAATTTTTGACAATTATCAAAAATTCGCTCATCGCTGACGAAAAATATCTTTTTTCCCTCAAAACCGAGGTCAAAAACCAATTTTTTGGTCTCAAAAGCCAAATTTTCACCAATTTTCACCTCAATTTTTGCCAATAAATCAATTTCGCGCTGATTTTCATCAGATTTTAAATCACGCAGCAATTTCCAGTCCAATATTTCACTCATAATTTATTTATTTTCCATCGATAATTAATGCCATTTTATTCTTGCAAAATATAAGTTTTTCGCTAAAATTAACGACATTATTATAACATTAACGGCTATTTAGTCAATTAAAAATGGAAAAATTACAACTTTTTTTACTAATTCTACAAATAATTATCGCGGTTGTGATGGTTATTTTGGTGCTCTTGCAAAAATCTGACGGAGATTCTTTAAGCGGAATTGGTGGCGGTTCTGGTGGCATGGGAGCGGTTATTTCAAGCAAAGCCTCGGCCAATTTTCTAAGCAAAACCACGATGATTCTGGTTGCGGTTTTCATGTTCAATTGCCTTGTTTTGGCTACAATTTCTAATGTTTCGAAGAAAAAAATCGCTTCAGAACTTGAGGCTGTTATAAAAGAGCAAGAGCAAATAAACGACGGCACGAAAGCACCAGAAGTAAAATAACAATAACACATAAAATGAAAAAAACAGCATTGACACAAACTCACAAAGACCAAGGCGGCAAAATGGTCGAATTCGCAGGCTATGAAATGCCCGTGCAATATAAAGAAGGAATGCTAAAAGAGCATGAATGGGTTCGCGGCGGCAACGTTGGATTATTCGACGTTTCTCACATGGGACAATTTTTGATTGAAGGCGAAAATGTTGCAAAATTCTTGTCAAAAATCACGCCAACAAATTTCGAATTAAGCACGCCAAACCTTGCGAAATATACAGTTCTAACTAATGAAAACGGCGGAATTATCGACGATTTAATCATCACAAAATTCACCGATACTCAATTTTTTATCGTATTAAACGCTGCCTGCAAAGAAAAAGATTCTGCGTGGATCAAGAAAAACTTGCCGACAAACCTTAAGTTTGAAGAATTGTCTGGTCGCTCATTGATTGCGATTCAAGGCGAAAAAGCCGAAGAAGTTTTGCAAAAATTTATTGATGGCGCTAATTTAGCCGATTTATCTTACATGAACACAAAATCTTTCAATCTTAAAAATGGCGAACGAGTTTACATCGGGCGCACGGGCTACACTGGTGAAGACGGTTTTGAAGTTAGTATTAAAGACTCAGCTGCTGCAAAATTCTGGCTTGATTTATGCGAATTATCGCAAGTAAAGCCAATCGGCCTTGGCGCCCGCGATTCTCTTCGCTTAGAAATGGGCTATCCACTTTATGGACACGATCTTGACGACACAACTTCGCCAATCGAAGCTGGCCTTGGTTGGGTTGTCAGCAAATCAAACACCGATTTTATCGGCGCAAAACGCGTTATTGAAGAAAAAGCAAGCGGCGTAGTTGCAAGAAAAAGATTCGGCGTAAAATTACTTGATCGCGGAATCGCGCGCGAAGGCTGTGAAGTTAGAAAAGACGGCAAAAAAATCGGCGTTTTAACAAGTGGCGGATTTTCTCCCGACCTTAAAGTTTCAATCGGGCAGGGCTATTTTAATCCTGAAATCGTTAAAATTGGCGATGAAATCGAAGTGATTGTCAGAGACCGCGGAATTAAAGCAGAAGTATCTTCTCCAACTTTTGTTGCGGCCAAAACCAAAGCATTGAAGAAATAGCAAGGCAAGTTTTTCTGGTTATTTTTAGTGAATTATTAACAATTTTTAAAGGAAAAAATGAAATATACAAAAGACCACGAATGGGTAAAAATCGAAGGTGATGTTGCAACAATTGGAATTACAGAGCATGCCGCTGAAGCCTTGGGCGAGTTGGTTTATGTTGAATTGCCAAAAGTAGGAAATTCTTACGCAAAAGGTGATGCCTTCGCGGTTGTTGAATCTTCAAAATCAGCTTCTGACGTTTATATTCCAGCTTCTGGTGAGGTTGTTAGCGTTAACGAATCTCTAACTTCAACTCCAGAATTGGTCAATAATTCAACTTATAAAGATGGCTGGATTGCTAAAGTTAAATTGAGCAACGCCTCTGAATTGGCTGAAGCTATGGATGAAAGCGCTTACAAAAAATATTTAGAAGAAAATAACTAATCTTTTTATTCTTGCGAGAGTTTTTTATTCTCGCAAGAATTTCTTTTTCGAAAATCCTCAAAAACCGATCTCAAAATTATCGCAATTTCTTGATAGAAATCGAGTCAACTTCGATGCTCATATCTTGACCGCAAAACACTCTGAGTTCAACTGATTCGGCGTCTTCATCAAGTTTTATTTTTACAAAAATTTCCTTCGTCGAATTTGTTGCTAAAATTTTTTGCTCAAAATAAATTTTGTCAGTCTCCATTTTATGTTTTTCAGTTCTTGGCGCTCGTTCTCCCAATTTATTTCTCGTCGCAACTTTGCTCGATAAAATAGAAATTTTCGATCCTTCTAATTTTGGCTGCAAGCTAGAGCCACGATATTTCATGCTAAATTCATAAGCTCCGCTTTTTAGTGAAATATTTGGCCCCAAAATCAAATAACCTTTTTGTTTCGCGCTACATTTTTTAGAATTCGCGCCAACATTATTCGCGCCAAAATCAACTAAATCTGACGCTAAATTTTTCGCATCATATTCAATCTTTGCGCCATTTTTCTCGAGATTTTTTGGCTTTGTGTCGAGTTCATAAACCGAATTATTTACGTTTTTATTTTTTACGACATAATCGAAAAAATAATCGTTGAAAGCTTTTGTGCCGGCCAAGGTTGTGTGTAATCCGCGGTCGCGAAAATAAATATTATCCAAAATTAAAACTTTATTGGATATTTTTTGTGGTGCAATATTTTCAAATAAAGAAAAATAATTTCCATAGCCAAGATTGGTGGAATCGGGCGAGAAAAAAGAAATTTCTTTGTAATGAGGTGTAAAATAAATTTCGTAATCAATATTATTTTTTTCAAGAAGTTCGAGCAATTTTTTTAGAATTATTTTATAGCTTTCACCGCCCTGAGTCCATCTTGGCGCGTCTTCGCGATGGTTAAAATCATAATCCACAGAATTTTCTTTGGCGCCAAAATCTCCGTCTTCAGTGAGAAATTTCACCGGTTTTCCATTATTATTTTCGAGTTCTTTTTTTAAGTCAGCATTGGTTTTTATCGCCTTAAAATTAAATTTATCGAAATAATATTTTCGCAAAAATCGCGTATTTTCATAAGCGCGCAGGCAGTTTCCGCCTTGCGAACTTATTTCGTCAAGCTCAATGACATTTTCTTTGCTCAAAAAATATTTAACCAGCGGGCCGCCTTCTTTCGGACATTTTATTGCCGCCTCTTTTGTCCAGTCAGAAACTAGTGAAAAATAAATTTTTTGCGGCCTTTTTTCATTATTTTCGACAATTGTTTTCACTAAAAAATAAACGTAGTCAAGTCGACTTCCGGCGATTGAAAAATTAATGAAGGCATTTTCTTCGCCATATTTTTGCGACAAATAATCGGCGTCAAGATTCATCGAAGTCGAAGCACCGATTATAATATTTTTGTGGTAAAATTTGTCGAAATTAAGCGCCAAATATTTCGCATTAACCCAGCTTGTTTTGTCGTCAACTGAAGCAATATTACTCATCACAATTTTAAACGTCAAAATTATCAAGGATAAAAATATTGTCGCAAGCAATGAATATCTCGTAAATTTTTTATAATTCATCAGAAATTAAAATAAATAAAAGTGCTTGGCTTTTGCAAATTGTAAAATGCAATCGAAAATAAAATGGCGAAAATTATTAAATATTTAGCATTGGGTTTAAAGTTTTTGCAATTGTCATTTGCATCGCGAAAAATTATCGGCAATATATAATAACAAATAATTGTAGTAGAAAATAAGGCAACGAAGCCATATGTATTAAGCTTCGCGGCATTTTTAAGTGTTAATAATAACTCGCTGCCAAAAATTGAATTTGTGTCAAAATCAACAAATAACATTTTTTTTATCATCAAAATTGCTTTGTTGAAATTTTCCATTCTAAAGAAAATCCACGCGAAATTTACGAACATAAAAGTTGTGAAAATTCCGAGATATTTATTCATCGAAAAGCCGAATTTTACCCATAATCGATGAACGCAGATCGCGGCGCCGTGAAGCATTCCCCACATTACGAAAGCCCAACTAGCGCCGTGCCAAAGGCCGCTGATGAAAAATACGATGAGCAAATTTATGTAGGTTCGAAACTCACCAAGCCTACTGCCGCCGAGAGGTATGTAGATATAATCTTTCAAAAATCGCGAAAGTGTCATGTGCCAACGACCCCAAAAATCTTGAATATTGCCGGCTTTGTAAGGCGAATTGAAGTTGAATGGCAATTTAATGTTGAACAAAAGCGCGGCGCCAATCGCCATGTCGCTATAGCCGCTAAAATCGAAATAAATTTGCAGCGAATATGAAAAAGACGCTAGCCACGCCTGCGCAGGAAATAAAAGCTCTGGGTCTTGAAATGCGCTAAAATTATAGCTTGCGAGGCTGTCGGCGATTATGACTTTCTTGAAAAGTCCGACCGCGAAAATAAAAATCCCGAGCGAGATATTTCTGTGGTTAATGAACTTCGATTTCAGCGTTTTAAATTGCGGAATAATTTCGCTGTGATGAACGATCGGCCCAGCAATTAACTGTGGGAAGAAGCTCACAAACAATGAATAATCATAAAAATTAGGGCGCGCCAGTTTTTTCTGATGGCAATCGAATAAAAACGCGATTTTTTGGAAGGTAATGAAACTGATTCCAAGCGGCAAAATAATATGAGTGGCGTTGATTTTTCCGTCGATAAAATAATTTAGATTTTCGAGGAAAAAATTGCTATATTTGAAATATCCAAGAACTACGAGGTTGATAAAAACTCCGAAAATCAACAATATTTTCGACTTTTTTTGAGATTTCAATTCAAGAATTTTTGTGCCAAGAAAATAGTTGAACAAAATTGAAGCCGTCAAAAGCCACAAATAGATTGGGTTCCAATAGCCATAAAAAAATAACGAACCGACAATCAAAACAATTTTTGACAAAATAACTTTTTTGTGACGAAGTGCAAAAAAATATAAGAAAAATGTCGCAGGCAGGAAAATAAAAAGAAATTCCGGTGAATTAAATAACATTTATATTTTATTTTTTATCAAAGAATTGTGACCGAAAAATTCTAAAATAATTGCGCAAGATGTCAATAATAAATCGCGACAAAACAAAGAACTTGTCCCTAAATAAGTTCTGAGTTCGTCGCGATAATTTTAAAGTCCTTCTTTCATCAATTTATAGGTGATTGAGTCAAATAGCGCGCGGTAAGACGCATCAACTATGTTTTCAGAAACGCCAATTGTTGTCCATTTGTGGCCATTTTTATCGCGCGATTCAATTTGTACACGAGTGATCGCTTTTGTTCCTGCTGATGGCGTGAGAATCCTCACTTTATAATCAGTTAAAGCAATGTCTTTTAAAATTGGATATTTGCGCGACAAAACCTTGCGTAGCGCCGTGTCAAGTGCGTTCACCGGACCATTTCCTTCGGCGACCGCCAATCTTGTTTTGCCGTCAATTTTGATTTTAATTGTTGCTTCAGAAACCGTGATAATATTGCCTTTATTGTCGTATTTTCTTTCATCTAAAACGCGAAAACCGACTAATTCAAAATAATTTGGAACCACGGCCAGTGTTTTTTTCGCCAAAATTTCAAAACTCGCATCAGCAGAATCGTAAGCATATCCTTTCGCTTCAAGCTCTTTCACCTGATTCACCAAGTCTGAAATTTGACTGAATTTTATATCGTCATCTGAGTGAAGGCCGATTTCTTTAAGACGCGCAATAATATTCGAGCGCCCAGCCTGATCAGAAACCATAATTTTTCGCGAATTTCCGACCAATTCAGGCTCGATATGTTCGTAAGATTTTGTGCTTTTTGCCATCGCCGAAACGTGCAAGCCGCCTTTATGCGCAAAAGCAAATTCGCCGACATAAGGCGCAAAACGATCGCGCTCTTTGTTTAATAAATCGTCAAGAAAATGCGAAGATTTCGTCAAATTTTTCAGGCCTTTTTCGTCAATTCCGACATCGAAGCCCATTTTTATGTGCAAAGTCGGGATCAGTGAAATCAGGTTCGCATTGCCGCATCTTTCTCCAAGCCCGTTAATAGTGCCCTGAACTTGACGAGCTCCAGCTTCAACCGCCGCCAAAGAATTCGCAACCGCATTTCCGGTGTCGTTGTGACAGTGAATCCCGAGATTAACATTTGGAATAATTTTAGCAACTTCGCCAACAATTTTATAAATCTCGCTTGGCAAGCTTCCGCCATTGGTGTCGCACAAAACAACCCAGCGCGCACCAGCTTTATAAGCCTCCAAAACGCATTTTAGAGCAAATTCGGGGTTGGCTTTAAATCCGTCAAAAAAATGCTCGGCGTCAAACATAACTTCTTTTTTCGCGCGCGCAATTTCTTTTATCGATTCAGAAATCATCGCCAAATTTTCTTCCTGAGAAATATTGAGTGCATTCTTAAGATGAAAATCCCAAGTTTTGCCAACAATGCAAACAGCTTTCGTGTCAGATTTGATCAAAGCCTGCAAGCCCGCGTCGTTAGAAGCCGAGGCATTGGCGCGTCTTGTCATTCCGAACGCCGAAAATTGTGATTTCTTTAATTTAGGCAAATTGGCAAAAAACTCGTCATCAACATGATTCGCACCGGGCCAACCGGCTTCAATATAGTCAATGCCAAGTTTATCAAGCATCAACGCAATCTCAACCTTGTCGCGCACGCCAAAATTAACCGTGCTCGTTTGCGCGCCATCACGCAAAGTCGAATCATATAAATAAACCCTGTTATTGTCTTGTTTTTTTGTCATTTTATCTTAAAATAGCAAGTTTTCGCTAAATTTTGCCCATGAATTGGGCTAAAATTCGAGTTTTTTGGCCAAAATCCGACGATTTTTGATTAAAATCACCAAAAACCGCCAAATCAAAGAAAGCTAAAAATCAAGCAAAAATCGGTTTTCCTCAAGCCAAGAATCATATTTGCGATAATCTTTCATCATAGATTCAACGCAATCCCAAAATTTCGCCGAGTGATCTTTGTGTTTAATATGGGCAATTTCGTGCACAATAACATAATCAATTGCTTTTTTATCGGCCATAATTAAGCGCCAAGAAAAATTCATATCATTTCTGCCGCTGCAAGAGCCCCAACGCTTGCGAGCACTTGTAATTTTTAGTGCGCCATAATGTAATCCAAATTTCTTCGTAAAAAAATCGAGCCTTTTCGAAATTAAAATCGCAGCCTTTTTTTTGTACCACAATTTTATTTCGTCAATGTTTTTGAGTTCTAAGCCTTTTGGCCTAACCCTCTTTCCAAGAAGCAAAATCCCTTCATCTGTGATAAATTTATATGTTTTTTTCTTCTTTAGAAATGCTTTCATCAATTCTTGATGTTTAGCAATCCAATTTTCTTTTTCTTTAATAAATTTGTTAACATATTCGATTCTGGTGCGCTCTGGAGCGCGTACTAGCAAGGCGCCGTCATCTTTTATCATCAGTGAAATTGTTCTTCTTTTTGATCTAATCAGATGTATCATTTTATAAAAAGTTTAACTATTTTAATTATTTATGTTGACATTATGTTTTATTTAAGCGATCCTTTACTTCTATGGTAAGGAAGTCAATTTTAGCGGTTTCGTTAATTTTGGCAAGTATTATCTTAGTTTTTTTGTGGAATCCCTAGTTTTAGGGTTTTTCACAGCTTTTTTTAATTTTTTGTTATATTTACTATGTCAAATGTGGTTACAGGTGTTGTTAAATGGTTTAACGACGAAAAAGGTTTTGGTTTCATCCAGTTGGAAGGACAAAAAGATGTTTTTGTTCATTACAAATCAATCAATTCTCAAGGTAGAAGAACCTTGCGCGAAGGTCAACAAGTGTCTTTCGAGATCGTTGATGGTAAAAAAGGCCCACAAGCCGAAAATGTTACCCCGATCAACTAATAGCTTTATAGTCGTGGTTTTGGCGGGTTTTACACCAAAACCATATCTATATTGTTTTTAGTGTTCTGTTGCC
>CAMCFD010000020.1 GCA_945874115.1 Rickettsia typhi
ATTTAAATATTTAGAGATAAGTTGACTAATTAATTTTAATATATTATAATGCTTGTTTATTGTGGAGAGATGGCCGAGTGGTCAATGGCAACAGACTGTAAATCTGTCCGCGCAAGCGTTCGCAGGTTCAAATCCTGCTCTCTCCACCACTTTAAATTAAAATCTGCGATTTTGATTTAGAAATATTACAATTTAGATCTTTGATTTAAATTTTAGTACCGAGGAAGTAAAACTTCCTGCCCTGTAAATAAAAGATCTTGAGATTTTTTTTACAGAACTCATTTTGTAGAACTTGGAGGCTTTGCCTCCTATCAATTAGAAGTTTGAAGAATCGCTTTCCCTAAAATTTTTCGTTAGAAAAATTTTAATTAGCGGGTGTAGCTCAATGGTAGAGCTCCAGCCTTCCAAGCTGGCCATGAGGGTTCGATTCCCTTCACCCGCTCCAACTCTCTAGTTTAGCACGATATCGCTGCGAGACTTTTTTCCAGAATAAACATTTTCATGTGAAGGTAATCGTGGATTCGAGCATAGCTCTCATCCGTTTTTGCTGAAAACGCCGATTTACGGCATTTTCTTAACGCAAAAACCCCTTCACCCGCTCCAACTCTCTAGTTTAGCACGATATCGCTGCAACACTGTTTTCCAGAATAACTATTTTATGAACGGGAAATGTTTTCATTAAAAATCTCGAAAATTTTATGAGAATTTTTTTCACCAACTAGCAATTTTACGGAATTTTTTTTGACGCCAAAATATATTGCCAAAGCTTCAATTATTGCTTGATTTGCCTCGCCATCTTTGGCTTTTTGGGCGATTTTTATTTTGTAAATATTTTCGCCATTTTCATCTTTTTCTATTAAAATCGCAGCTTTTTTGGCATTTGCGATAGCTTTAACTTTGATTTTCATATGCTGATAAAATGTCCAAAAATAGTCTACGCAAAATATTATCACAAATAATTCGCGATTTTAGCGTAAAAACCTTCAATAAAATTATATTTTGTAGCGTTTTGCTACAGTTTTTAGGAATTTTCGATTTCTGGCGATTTTTCTTCAAAAAACTTGAATTTTTTGGCATAATCTTCGAGAAAACCGCCTTCAATGGCCTCACGAATTTCGCGCATTAAATCTTGGTAATAGAAAATATTATGTTCAGTTAAAAGCATTGCTGACAACATTTCTTCAGCCTTCGTTAAATGATGAAGATAGGCGCGGCTGTGGTTTTGACAGGCATAACATTTGCAATTTTCGTCGAGTGGTTTTTCGTCGAAACGATATTTTGCGTTGCGAATATTTATAACACCGCCTTCAATTTCTGGTGGCGTGAATGCTTGAGCCGTGCGCCCCGAGCGCGTTGGAATAACACAGTCAAACATGTCGACTCCGCGCAAAACCGCGCCAACAATATCGCTTGGCTTGCCTACTCCCATAAGATAACGCGGCTTTTCGGTTGGCAATAAATCTGGCGCATAATCTAGGGTTTGAAACATGACATCTTGCCCTTCACCTACAGCCAAGCCGCCAATCGCATATCCATCAAAACCGATATCGATTAAAGTTTTTGACGAAATTTCGCGCAAATCTTTATAAACGCCGCCTTGTTGAATTCCGAAAAGTCCGTAGCCGGCGCGTTTTATGAAAGCGTTTTTCGAGCGCGTCGCCCAAGCGTTTGAGCGATCCATCCCTGCTTTCGCTTGCGCGTGAGTGGCTGGATATTTTACACATTCGTCAAAAATCATTGTGATGTCTGAGCCAAGTTTATGTTGGATTTCGATTGATTTTTCGGGCGTCAAAAAATGTTTCGAGCCGTCGATATGCGATGAAAACTCAACGCCGTCATCGGTTATTTTGCACAGACCACTGTGGGCGCCACCTTGTTGTGTTTGGGGCGATGATACTCCACCATTTTTCGACGCTCCTGATTTTACGCCTGACAAAGACATAACTTGAAATCCTCCCGAATCAGTCAAAATAGGCTTATTCCAGTTCATGAATTTGTGCAAGCCGCCAAATTGCTCAACTAAATCAGCACCAGGGCGCAGCATTAAATGATATACATTGCCAAGAATTATTTCGGCGCCGCTGGCTTCAATGTCGCGCGTTTTCATCGCTTTTACTGTGCCAAGTGTTCCTACGGGCATAAAAGCCGGAGTCTGAATTTTTCCGTGCGCAGTAGAAATTTCACCTCTTCTTGCTTTTTTATCTTGCGCTGTTATTGTAAAAGAGAAATCTTTTTTATTTTGCATTTTGTCTATGAAAAAAATCAGTAATTTTTTACCATTAATTGTTTTGTTGGCCCTAATTACCTTATCAGGCCTTGCTGTCTATAATTCTAGCACAAAACAAAATATAGGCAAGCCTGAATTATCAAGCGACCTTGGATTCATTGAAGAAAAATATCGCGTGAAGCTGCGCGAGTTCTCGCTTGTTGACCTTTATGATGACAATAAAAATTTCTCGCTAAAAGATTTACAAAACGACGAAAATCGTTATTCTTTGGTAAATTTTTTCGCTTCTTGGTGCACAACTTGCCTTGCTGAACACAATGTTTTGATGCGCTTGAAAAACGAAAAATCGATTAATTTTTATGGCGTTGCGTGGCATGATTACAGCAAAAACGCGATCGATTATTTAAAAACAAATGGCAATCCTTATCACAAAACAGCGCTTGACGCGAAAGGTTTGTTCACTAAAATTCTCAACATAAATGCAATTCCTGAAACTTTATTATTTGACTCGAACGGAGTTTTAGTTTTGCGCTTTCAAAGAAATCTTGACGAGGCGGCGCTGTCTCAAATTCTCGAATTTGCGAATAAAAAATAAATGATAAAAAATATTAAATTCACAGCAATAATATTGATTCAAGTCGCGACTTTATTGACCGCGTCAAAAATAAATGCACAAGAAAATACGCCAAATATCAGCAATGAAAAATATAATTTAAGCAGCGACATTTCTCGCGAAATTGAAAATATTTTATTATTTAACAATGACGAACAAGAACGAATTAACGCAATTTCTGGCGTAAGAAAAAAGGACATGTTTGAAATTAAAAACTCTGTTGCGGCAAGCGAGAGTAATCTTAACTTCGAAACTTCAAAACCAAATGTTATCATGAATTTAGACATTAAGGCAAAAGAAAAAATCGCCTACAATGTCTATTTAAGCGGACAATATGAAGTTGCGATCGAACTTTATAAGCAAATAATCGCAGTTGAGCCTTATAATAATTACGCGAATTATTCGCTGGCGCTGCTTTATCAAAAGATGGGACAATTTGATGATGCGAAAATTTTATATCGCCAATTGTTGAAAAATGGGGCGCAAAATCGCGAAGAAATCATCGCAAATATGATGACGATAATTGCGCAAGAATCTCCGCGAGACGCGATTTATATGCTTTCAAGGCTGTCGAGTCAACATCCGAATTCGGCTTATTTATTGGCGCAAACCGGCTTGGTTTACAATAAAATTAAAGATTATGCACAGGCGATAAATTATCTGGAACGAGCCTCAAAACAAGACCCGTCAAGGCTTGATTATAAATATAATTTGGCGATTATGTACGATAAAAATAAAGATTACGAAAAAGCAGTTGAGACTTATTTTGACGTTGTAAAAAATTATGGAAGCGACGAAAAATGGGAAAAAATAATTCCGATAAACCAAGTTAAATCAAGACTTGATCAAGTAAGATCGATGATTTAAATTATGTTAAATTTACAAAAACAAAATGTTAAATAATATTTTGCAATATGCGATAAAAAATGATTGTTCCGATGTTCACATAATCAGCGGACAGCAGCCAATGGTGAGGTTTAATGGCGATATGACAAGAATTGCTAATTCGCCAATTTTAAAAAGAGATCAGGTCGAAAAAATTATCAGTTCTTTGTTAAATGAGGCTCAAATCGAAAAATTTAACAAAAATTATGAAATCGATTTTGCCTTTGAATTAAAAAGCCATGTCAGGTTTCGCGCCAATGTTTTCAAGACTTTATCTGGCCCCGCGATCGCGTTTCGTCCAATTAATGAAAAAGTTAAAACTTTAGATGAAATTTTTGCGCCAAAAATAATCGAAGAATTATTGAAAAAAAGACGCGGATTAATTATTCTTTCTGGGCCCACGGGCTGTGGAAAATCAACAACTTTATCGGCGATGATTGATTATATAAATTGCAATCATTCTTGCAATATTATAACAATTGAAGATCCGATTGAATATGTTCACAAATCGAAAAAATCACTGGTTTCACAGCGCGAAGTCGGAATTCACACTAATTCTTTTGCAAACGCTTTGCGCTCTTCGCTGCGCGAGAATCCTGATATAATTTTAATCGGCGAATTGCGCGACCTAGAAACAATTTCTCTAGCTTTGACAGCAGCCGAAACCGGACATCTTGTGCTCGCAACCCTACATTCAAGCTCTAGCGTCAACGCAATTAGTCGAATTATCGATGTTTTTGCGCCGCAAGAACAAATGACTGTCAGATCGATGCTTGCAAACTCGCTCAACGCCGTGATTTTACAAAGACTACTCAAAACCAAAGATAATTCACAGCAGGCGGCATTCGAAGTAATGGTTGGAAATTCTTCAGCTAGAAATTTAATTCGCGAAGACAAGTTGGCGCAAATTCAAAGTATGCTTGAAATTGGCAAAAGACATGGCATGATTACGATGAAAGATTCTATCGTTGAAATGTTGAATCAAGGATTAATCAGCGAAGAAACCGCAAACGAGTCAATTGCTTCATTCTCGTAGAGCTCGGTTAAAATAAAATCTGCAAAAAAAGCTTCCATTAAAAGAAAAACTGTTTAAACTTTTGGAGTTAATTTTTTAATAACAAACCCTAAACAAAATGATGAATTTATTTAGAAAAAAAACCTTCGAAAATACCCTTTCAGAAGCCAGAGCCAAGCCTTTGAAAAAAACTCTAGGCGCGCTTGATTTAATTCTCCTTGGAATTGGTTGCACAATTGGAACAGGAATTTTTGTCTTAACCGGAATTGCCGCCGCTGAACACGCTGGCCCCGCTGTTGCCGTTTCTTATCTTATTTCAGCTCTTGCCTGTATGTTTGCAGGACTTGCCTACACCGAGCTTGCTGCGACAATGCCAGTTGCTGGCGGCGCATATACTTATTCTTATGCAATCATCGGCGAGTTTGTCGCTTGGATGGTTGGTTGCGGATTAGTTCTTGAATATACAGTTGGCGCGTCGACCGTTGCTGCTGGCTGGTCAGGATATTTTGTGGGAATTTTAAAAGCGGGCGGAGTTATGATGCCTGAAGCTTTGACAAAAGTTCCGTCTCATGGTGGAATTATCAACTTGCCTGCAGTATGTATTTCATTATTCGTCGGTTTGCTTTTAACGCGCGGAACAAAAGAAAGCATTATCGTTAATCGCGTTTTGGTTGGCGTTAAATTAGTTGTGATTTTCCTTTTCTTATATATCGCAGCGCCTCACATTAAAGTTGAAAATTGGACTAACGACTTTATGCCATTTGGCTGGCACGGCGTTATTGCTGGTGCGGCAACAATTTTCTTCGCCTATATCGGATTTGACGCGGTTGCAACAGCGGCGGAAGAAACAAAAAATCCTAACCGCGATTTGCCAATCGGTATTATTGGCTCACTCATAGTTTGTTCATTGCTTTACATTGCCGTGGCTCTAGCTTTAACGGGAATCACTCCCTTTTCAGAACTAGGAAATGCCGAGCCTATGGCTTATGCGCTAAGACAAAATGGCAGCAATGTCGGCTCAGCACTAGTCGCAACTGGCGCAGTCGCGGGCATGATTGCGGTGTTGCTTGTTTTGATGTATGGCCAATCGCGAATCTTTTTCGTGATGTCGCGCGACGGCTTAATTCCGTCATTCTTCAACAAAATGCATAAGAAATATGAAACTCCTTATGTAAGTTGCTTGATTGTGACAATCTCGGTTGCTGTTATTTCTGGGTTTACACCAATTAACACACTTGGCCACATGACTAGCTTCGGAACACTTTTCGCCTTCATCGTCGCCGCAATAAGCATGATGATTTTGCGCGTTAGAAGACCTGATATTGAGCGTCCATTTAAATGCCCTGCTCCATTCATCGTGGCACCGATCGCGATTTTAATTTGCGGATATTTGGTTTATACTTTACTTGGAATTATCGCCAACGCCTTCTTCGTTTGGGCAGCTTTGAGCTTGATTTTCTACTTCGCTTACAGCTATAGAAAAAGTCCTTTAAGAAATAAAGCTTAGTTTTAAATTGGGAATTTAAATTTCCCGCAAACTGTCATCCTCGCGAAAGCGGGGATCTCGCTAATCGCATTGTGTATATTTTTACACAGTGCGATTTTTTTTGCGCGTAAGTATAGAATTCAGTTTAAACTTTCATCAAAACCCTGATTTTATCAATCGTTTCGGGATTGAGCAAAGTCGAAACATCGCCAAAATCCTCTTCGTTTGCGACGATTTTCTTGAGAATTCGGCGCATAATTTTCCCCGATCTGGTTTTTGGCAAATCGCCAACGATGAAAATTTTATCTGGTTTTGCGATTGCACCAATTTCGCTTTTGATAATTTCGTTAATATCATTTTTGTCAACTTGCGCATTTTGTTTCGCAATTATAAAAGCACAAATTCCCTCGCCTTTTATGTCGTGCGCAAAGCCAATCACAGCAGATTCTGCGACATTTTCATTCATGTTTATGGCGTTTTCAATTTCGGCCGTGCCAAGGCGATGTCCAGAAACATTGATGACGTCGTCGATGCGCCCGATTATTCTAAACAGGCCGTCTTCGTCAAAAAACGCGCCGTCGCCCGCGAAATAACAGCCGCGAAATTTCGAGAAATATGTTTCGTAGAATTTTTTATCATCGCCCCAAATGCCGCGGATCATGCTTGGCCAAGGTTTCGTGATGCATAAATTTCCGACTTTATTTGGCTCATTTATTTCTTCACCTTCTTCATTTAACAAAATCGCAGAAACACCCGGAAGTAGATATCCCGCAAATGTTGGCTTGCTTAAAACCGCGCCAGATAAGGACGAAATCATAATTCCGCCAGTTTCAGTTTGCCACCAAGTGTCAGTAATTGCGCATTTTTTCTTGCCGATTTTTTCGCTATACCAATGCCAAGCTTCTTCGTTTATTGGCTCGCCCACTGTTCCCAAAGTTTTTAGCGAAGATAAATCGTGGCCTTCAACAAATTTGTCACCCTTTTGCATAAGCGCGCGAATGGCTGTTGGCGCGGTGTAGAAAATGTTGACTTTGTGTTTATCGATAATTTTCCAAAAGCGCGATGCGTCAGGATAAGTGGGAACGCCCTCAAACACAAGCGTCGTCGCGCCGCATAAAAGCGGGCCATAAACTAAATAAGAATGTCCCGTGATCCAACCCACGTCGGCGCTACAGAAAAAAACATTGTCGTTTTCATAGTTGAAAACATTTTGAAATGAATAAGCGGCATAAACCATATATCCAGCAAGAGCGTGGACAACTCCTTTCGGCTTGCCGGTTGATCCCGAAGTGTATAAAATAAAAAGTGCGTCTTGCGCGTCAGCTTGATAGGCTTCGCATTCAAGACTTTGTTTTGCAATTTCTTCTTGCCAAATCTTGATTTTTGGCGTTGATTTTTCGCGAAATTTTTCGCGGTTTTTATCATCGCGACAATATAAAATTACCGATTCGACACAATCGCCGCAAAGAGACAAAGCTTCGCTTGCAATCTCTAACAGCTCAATTTTTTTGTCGCCACGAAATAATAAATCGGCCGTGATTAAAACTTTGGCGCCGCAATCTTGCATTCGCGAAGCCAGAGCCTTGGCCGAAAATCCCGCAAATACAACGCAGTGAATCGCGCCAATTCGGGCACAAGCAAGCATCGCGACCACGGCCTTAGCGGTCATCGGCATATAAATACAAACGCGATCTTGAGGCTTCACGCCTTGCGCCTTCAATAAATTCGCGAATCTACAAACTTCTTCATAAAGCTGACGATAAGTCAATTTTCGCGACTCACCCCCGATTTCGTTAGCTTCTTCGATAATCGCAATTTTATCGCCCAAATTTTTTTCAAAAATATTTCGATCAAGACAATTGTAAGAAATATTTGTTTTAGCGCCGCAAAACCACGAAAATTGCGCCTTTTCAAAATCACAATCAGAAATTTTATCCCATTTTTTAAACCAATGAAAATTTTGCGCAATCTCACCCCAAAATTCATCGGGATTATTTTTAGCGAGTTCAACTTGATTTTGATATTCTTGCTTTGAAGTGATTTTAAACATTGGTCAATAATTTGAGTTTTGACATATTTTTAGCGCCGTTTCTAGTCGCTTTGACGACGCACATCTAAGACTGGACGAATTTTTTCACAGCACTAACAAAATCGACCATAAAATCGCGAATTTTAGCATCAAGCGAAATATTTTTCTTCGCCCAATCATTAACCCAAGGTCGCGCCAATTCCCAAATATTGAGATTTTCGTCAAGAATTAGACCAACGCCCTCAACCAACAAAATCGTCTTTTGCAACAACAATAATTCTGGCCGCGTTGCCATTTTATATTTTTGCGTCATTTCGATTAATTGTCCCAAAATAAAAGTGAGCGGAATTTCTTTCACCGAATTTCCAACCATTTTTTCGCCGATTTTTTGGCAAGATATCGTAAGTTCTAAAAGATTGACGTCGCGCGGAACCAAACCAGCATTGATGTGAATTTTGGCGACCTTTTCATAATCTTTGTTTAAATATCCAAGCAAAATTTCGGCGATTGCGACGCGCGTTTTTCTGTCAATTTCGCCCATTATGCCAAAATCAACAACGCCGATATCGCCATTTTCAAGCAAAAATAAATTTCCTTGATGCATGTCGGCGTGAAAAAATCCGTCGCGATAAGCTTGACTAAAATAGCTTATCACTAGATTTTTGGCAATAACTTTCTTGTCGAATTTCGTCGCGAGAATTTTTTCTTTATTAGAAAATGCAATTCCGTCAAGCCATTCAAGCACCAAAATTTGTCGCGAACAATGCTGCGTATAAATTTTTGGCACATAAAAACCCTCGACATTTTGCAAATTTTTCTTCAGCCGAATTGCCATTTGTGCTTCTTCCATCAAGTTTAGTTCGATTTTTGAAGTCTCTTTCAAAACATTTCGAATGTCGTTAAAAGCGCCGGCCAAAAACTTCGAGAAAATTGCAACAATTTTTATAATTAAACCAAGAGTCGCAATATCGCGCGCCATAATTTGCACAATTTTTGGGCGCAGAATTTTTATCGCAACATTTTCGCCACTTTTAAGGCGTGCCTTGTGAACTTGTGCAATTGACGCTGAAGCTTTGGCCTGATAATCAAACTCGGAAAAAATTTTGTCAAAATCATCACCGAAGTTTCTTTGTAAAATTTTCTTAACGGTTTTTGCACCAAAAGGCTTCACATTGTCTTGAAAATTGCTAAGAATTTTTGCGAGATTTTCGCCAACTAAATCTGGTCGCGTCGATAAAGTTTGTCCAAGCTTAATGAATGAAGGTCCGGAGAAATTCAGGAAAAAATAAATTGAACGATTTTTTAAAAAAGGATAAAGAGTTGCAAACAGCAAAAACAGAAAAATCAGACGCAATAAATTGATGACAGATTTTATCAAAAGCATTTTAGTTGTGCAGTTTTGTTAAGCTTATGGCTTAAATATAACTGGTTTCGTCAATTTTAGCAAGAAATTATTTTGTCAGATTATCTGCAGAAGTTGGTGTTGGAACAGCATTAACATCGACACTGATTTTGCTTAGGTCAATTTCAACACCAGCCCAGCCAAAAAGTTTGTTCAAAAGCTGAGAAATTATGTGAATTATATTTCCCGTAACTTCTTGAATTCTCACAATCACTGTTTTAAAGGCTCCAGCCGCTTCTGGCGACATATTCAACATTACGACAACCTCGTCAACCGTAATAATATTAAGCGCAAGCATTATAAAAAGTATCGAAAATGCAGTTGAAAAGAAAACTAAAAAAGTTCTTAACGTAAAATAAGTGACGAAATCGCTATACATATTTTTTTTGGAATTTATTGAAATATTCTATAATAAAACCTTGTTTTGAAAGTTTTGTCAAGAAAATTTTAAAATTTATGCAAAAACTGTATCATTTTGCTAATTTTGCCAAATCGCAAAATTGTTTAATTGTGACATTTTCTGCGCGCAATTCATTTTTGATTCCGACTTTTTCGAGAGCCTTTTGCGCATCAATTTCGTCAATAAAATCAAAAGCTTTCAGCGATGATTTTATCATTTTGCGCCTTTGATTAAAAGCTGCGGCAACAGTTCTTTCAAGCTTCTTGAATTCGATATTAAAAAGTGGTTTTTCGTAAGGCTTAATTTGAATGACTGACGAAACAACTTTGGGCGGCGGCGTAAAAACCGATTGATTTACGTGGAACAATATTTTGGCTTGCGCGAAATTTTGCGTCATAATCGCTAAGCGTCCATAGTCTTTGCTTTCGAAATTTGCAGCGATTCTTTGCGCGACTTCTTTTTGCAGCATTAAAGTCATCGACAAAATTTTTGGCGCCATTTTAAGCCATTTGATCAGTAAAATTGTCCCGATATTATAAGGCAAATTGGCGATTATTTTTATTTTTTCGCCGCTTGAAAAAACGTTGGCAAAAATATCATTTTCAGAAATTTTAAGCGCGTCACCATTGATGATTTCAAGCTTTTCTACGCCATAAAATTCTTGCATTTCTTGCAAAATTTTGATACATCTTTCATCTTTTTCGATGACGATTAATTTTTTCGGATTTAAATCTAATATAGAGCGAGTAAGGCTTCCGGGACCAGCGCCAATTTCAAGAATTGTATCATTGCTGAAATCTTGAAATCCATCGTTAAGCGCGGCTTTGGCAATTTTGTCGGTAAAATTTTTGTCCAAAATAAAATTTTGACCCAAAGATTTCTTGGCATCAAGACCATATTTTTTGATAAATTCTGAAGTGGTTGGAAGCGATTTCAAGATTTTGAATTTTAAATGACGATCGAAAATTTGACCGCAAAACTTAATGATTTTCTAGAGATATTTTTGGCGATATCTCTAGAAAAATTCAGATCTAAAAATTATAAAACTTCTTCGATTGGTGAAAATTTAAGACCTAAAGCCTCTGCAACAGCTTTATAAACGACTTTTCCGTTAATAACATTTAGGCCATTTAGCAAATTTCTGTCATCTTGCAAAGCTTTTTTATAGCCTTTGTTCGCAAGAGCCAAAGTGAAAGGAAGCGTAGAATTTTCAAGCGCTAAAGTTGAGGTTCTTGCAACCGCACCCGGCATGTTAGTAACACAATAATGAACAACACCATCAGTGATATAAGTTGGCTCAGAATGTGAAGTCGGCTTGCTGGTAGCAAAACAACCGCCTTGATCAATTGCAATATCAACCATCACAGAACCTTGTTTCATTTTTTTAACCAACTCAGCCGAAATTAATTTCGGAGCCGCAGCACCCGGAATTAAAACTGCGCCAACAACTAAATCAGCTTCAAGAGTATAGCTTTCGATATTTTGGCTTGAGGCATATAAAACCTTAGTTGAAGAACCAAAAATGTCGCACAAATAACGGATTCTTGGCAAAGATTTGTCAAGGATGACAACGTCTGCGCCCATGCCAATCGCGACTTTCGCAGCGTTTGTACCAGAAACACCGCCGCCCAAAATCACAACTTTCGCCGGAGCAACACCCGGAACGCCGCCAAGCAATATGCCGCGACCACCTTGCGATTTTTCTAAAGCTCGCGCGCCCGCTTGAATTGAAAGTTTGCCCGCGACTTCACTCATCGGAGCCAAAAGCGGCAATGAATTATCATTGGCTGTCACCGTTTCAAAGGCGATTGCGACGCATTCAGATTTGATCAACATTTCGGTTAGTCCTGGTTCTGCGGCCAAATGTAAGTAAGAGAAAACGGTTTGTCCTTTGCGAATCATTGCGCATTCTGATTTTTGCGGCTCTTTCACTTTCAAAATCATATCGGCTTTCGCGTAGACTTCGCTAGCTGAATCGGCGATTTTCGCGCCTGATTTTATATATTGCTCGTCAGAAAAATCAATTGCTAGACCAGCATTTTTTTCGACCAAAACTTGATGTCCGGCACGAATTAATTCTAAAACCCCAGCTGGAGTCGCGCCAACACGATATTCGTGATTTTTTATTTCTTTAGGAATTCCTATTAACATATTTTTTAGTTTTTAAGTTAAAATCCGATTAAATATCTGAACAAATATTATAACTAGACAATTTTTCTTTTCAAGGAAAAATGTATTTTCGCACTTACAATTTTTATCGCAACTCAACACTTATATCGCCACTCGCGAGCATTATAACTAGATTTTTTTAACATCAAAAACCTTAATAATTCGGCTTTCTGGCGAGGTTAAACTTGGATATAATTCATAAGAAAAAGTGAATGACTTTTTAGCCTCTTCAAGTTCGCCATCAAGGCTCTTTCCTTTTAAAAACAAGCCATATCCGCCTTCTTTGAGGAAATTTATGCTGTGATCTAATAATTTGTCAAGACTTGCAAGTGCGCGCGAGGTTAAAACGTCAAATTTCTGGTCCGAAAGCTCTTCTAGCTTGGCTTGGTGAACGAATAAACGATTTGGCGATAGCAATTTTGCTTTACGCAAAAATTCACATTTTCTGACCGATTTTTCAACTAAATGAACTTCTTTTGCGCCCAAAATTGAAATTACGATTCCCGGAAAACCGGCGCCAGTTCCTAGATCGGCGATTTTTACATTTTTATCGTCAATATATTGCAAAATTTGCGCAGAGTCGAGAATGTGACGATCCCAAATGTCAGAGATTGTTGATTTTCCGATAAAGTTAAAATTGTGATTTTCTTGCAAAAGAAGTATTACGAATTCTTCGATATTGTTGATTTTTGTCGCATTTAAGTCGCAAAATTTCTTAATTTGCGCAAAAGCAGCATTTTTCTTGACTTCAAAACTCAACATATAAATATGAATGAATGTGTAATTTTTCGGGTTTTAATTTCTTAATTTAATAAGAAAAAACCAAAAATTTTATTAAAAACACTAAAAAAACCTCAATTTTAAGCAATAAAATAAGATTTTTAAAAATAACTTGACGATAAAGTTTTTTTGGATTTTAATATGTTTTTATAAATCTGGAAAGATATTTTAGCGGCTTTTTTAAAAAAAGCTAGTAAAATCAACAGATAATTTTGCTTTTTTATAAATTTTAATGATTTTTACAATGAAAATTACCCCGAAAGTTAAGAAAATTTTATCTTGCTATGAAAGCGACAATGCTGGAACCAAGACCAATTTAGCACGAATTTTGATGCATGGAAAATTAGGCGGCACCGGAAAAATGGTGATTTTGCCAGTTGATCAAGGCTTTGAACACGGTGCTGCGCGCAGTTTCGCGGTTAATCCTGATGCTTATGATCCACATTATCATTTTCAATTGGCAATTGACGCTGGCTTAAACGCCTACGCAGCGCCTCTTGGCATGATTGAAGCGGGCGCCGACAGTTTTGCTGGCGCAATTCCACTTATTCTAAAAGTTAACAGCTCGAACTCTTTACACAATGGCGGAACAGCGCCACATCAAGCGACTACTGCTTCGGTGAAAGATGCGCTAAGACTTGGTTGCAGCGCGGTCGGATTTACAATTTATCCTGGTTCTGATGCGGCTTTCGACATGTTTGAAGAAATTCGTGAAATCGCGCAAGAAGCTAAATATCATGGTCTTGCAGTGGTTATTTGGTCATATCCTCGCGGCGGCGACTTATCTAAATCGGGCGAAACTGCGATTGACATTTGTGCATATGCGGCGCACATGGCGGCTCTTCTTGGTGCTCACATAATCAAAGTTAAGCCACCAACTCAAGCTTTAGAAAATCTTGAAGCAATCAAGGTTTATGAAAAAACAAAAATTCCAGTTTCAACAATGTCAGAAAGGGTTGCCCACGTTATGCAATCAAGCTTTGCGGGCAGAAGAATTGTTGTGTTTTCAGGCGGAAATTCGAAAGGCGAAGATGATATTTATAACGAAATTCGTCAAATTTATCAAGGTGGCGCTAATGGCTCTATTATTGGGCGCAACGTGTTTCAAAGACCTCGCACTGAGGCATTGCAAATGCTTGATAAAATTATCCAAATTTATCAAGGTAAATTCTAAAATATTTTACATTTTTTTGATATAAAATGTGAAGATCGCCCTTCTCTTTGACGCTTGAAGAGAAGGGGTTTTAGAGAAAAAATCCACAAAAATTAATGAACGCAAAATTTGCAATTAAAAATTTATCAATTTCTTTTGCAAATGGCGATGAATTTTGCGAAATTTTATCCGACGTTTCATTCGATTTAAAAAAACAAAAAATCACAGCATTAATTGGCGAAAGTGGATCGGGCAAATCAAGCGTCGCACTTGCTTTAATTGGCCTTTTGCGCAAAGCCAAAATTGGCGGTGAATTTATTCTAGAATCAGCGGATAATTCTTATTCTACTAACAAAAATCTTCTTGAATTAAGCGAAAAAAATTGGTGGAAAATTCGCGGGAAAAATATCGGAATCGTCTTTCAAGATCCAAACAGTGCGCTAAATGCTCTTCATAAAATTGGCGATCAAATTGCTGAGGCGATAAAAATTCATGACAAAAAACTTTCGCGCAAAAATTTACAAAATCGCGTTTTAGAATTGCTTGAAATTGTCGGGCTTCATGCTTTAAAATCAAGGCTTGGCGACTATCCTCATCAATTTTCTGGCGGACAAAAACAGCGAATCATGATTGCGATTGCACTCGCAAATAATCCTGAAGTTTTAATTTTGGACGAACCTACAACCGCGCTTGATGAAGACAGTCAAAAAGAAATTTTAGATTTAATTTTAAAACTTAAAAATAAATTTAACTTGGCGGTTTTATTTATAACTCACAATTTAGAAATTGTGGGAAAAATTGCCGACGAGGTGTTGATTTTAAAGGATAAAAAGCTTATTGAAAAAGGTGAAAAAAATGAAGTTTTTGATAATCCCTCAAGTGATTATGGTAAAAAATTAGTTAAAATTATCAAAAATAATGAGAAATTTGCCAAAAAACCACTAAAAATGCTTGATTTTGAAGCAAAAACTGGCGAAAAAGCAATTTTGACAGTCAAAAATTTGTCAGTTGCACATAAAATTAAAACGGGATTTTTTGGATCAAAAGATTTTTATGCGCTCAAAAATGTGAGTTTTGAATTGGGTTTTGGACAAAATTTAGGGGTTATTGGCAAGAGCGGATCAGGGAAATCGACGCTTGCGAAGGCTTTGATGGGCTTGGTTTTTCACGATGGCGATATTTTGATTAAAACAAACGTTTCGCACAAACACGATGAAAGCACTAGAACCACGCGCTTCGCCAAGAAAAACAAGCTTTCGTCAAACAATATGTTGCGAAATAAATCTATGCAAATTGTGTTTCAGGATCCGTTTTCAAGCCTAAATCCGCGGTTTTTGGTGCGCGACATTATTATTGAGGGACTGATTATCCACAGAATTAGCGGCGATAAAGAAAAAATTGTTGATGACATTTTGGCAAAAATGCATCTTGATTCTGGCCTGAAAAACCGCTATCCACACCAACTTTCAGGAGGACAAAGACAGCGTGTGGCGATTGCGCGGGCTTTGGTTTTGAATCCGAAAATTTTGATTCTTGACGAGCCGACGTCCGCTCTTGATTTTGTGATTCAAGACGAAATTCTTAGCTTGCTTGAAGAAATTCAAAAAACGCGCGATATTTCATACATCACAATTTCGCACGATTTGAGCGTAGTCAAACGCTTGAGCGACAAGGTTTTGACGCTTGAAAATGGCGAGGTTGTTTCTAAATAGCAAATTTTGAAATGATTATGTTTTAAAATACGGCGCACTGAATTATTCCTTGCATTTTGGCCGAATCCGCTTTATAATTGACCTCATAAGACATTTTGCTTAAACAAATTGATGAAAATTATGAAACGCCCCGAATTATTATTGCCCGCCGGCAACCTCGATCGCCTGAAAACCGCCATTTTATATGGTGCCGACGCCGTTTATCTGGGCACGCCCGACATGTCGCTTCGCGTAAAATCTGCATTCACACTTGAAGATGTGCTTGAAGGCGTTGAATATGCTCATTCTAAGGGCAAAAAAGTTTATCTTACGCTCAATCTTTTTTCACACAATAAAGACATTGAAAAACTGCCAGAATTCATTGAAACTGTAAGGCGCGTTAAGCCTGATGGCTTGATTATTTCTGACCCTGGCGTGATGGATTTCGTTAAGCAACATGCGCCAGAGCTTGAAATTCACGTCTCGACACAGGCCAATGTTTGTTCGTGGTTGACGGTGAATTTCTGGAAAAATCACGGCGCCAGCTTAGTTGTTATGGCGCGCGAAGTTGGTTTTGCTGAGCTTAAAGAAATTCGCGAACAATGCCCCGACATCAAGATTGAAGCCTTTGTGCACGGTTCGATGTGTATGACTTATTCTGGCCGCTGTTTGCTTTCGAATTTTTTAGCTGAGCGCGGAGCTAATCAGGGAAGCTGTGCGCATAGCTGTCGCTGGGGTTATAAACTCAAAGTCAAAATCAAAGACGGAACAGAGCACGAAATTGAAATCAATGAAGATAACAAAGATTTATTCGATTTTTTCTTAGAAGAAGACATTCGCCCCGGACAACTTTTGCCATTTGAAGAAGATGCTTCTGGCTCTTACATTCTCAACGCCAAAGACTTGTGTTTGTTGCCAAAATTGAATGAATATATTGATATTGGCATTGATTCTTTCAAGGTTGAAGGTCGCAATAAAACCGAATTTTATGCCGGAAGCGTTGCGAGAGTATATCGCGCGGCAATTGATGATTATTTAGCTGATCCAAAAAATTGGAACGCCGACGATTATATGGACGAAATTAATTCAATCGCCAATCGCGGTTATAGCCTCGCCTTTCATGAAGGCCGCCTCACAAATCTTGCGCACGACTATGAAAGCACTGGCTCGACAAGCTTTTATGAGTTCGCCGGACGCGTTGTTGAATGGGTTGGCGATGACTTAATTTTCGAAGCGAAAAACCGACTTGAGGCTGGCGATGTGCTAGAATTTTTGTCGCCCCAATTGCGCGACCCAATTTTGATTCGACTTTATGAGTTTGACAATATCAGTAAAAATAAGATTGAGACCTTGATTCACGCTGGTCAAAAGCCAAGAATCCGCATTAAAGCTGAACAATTTCATTTGTTTGATAAAGCCCAAATCAAAGAACTTTTGCCCGCTTATTCACTCATCAGAAAAGAAAAAATGCTTGATGAATCTGAGCGTCTGAAAGTTGAGTCGCGCGAGTTATCGCACCAACTTGAAGGTGGTTCGGTTCGTGAAGAAAAATATGAAAACAAGCGGAAGAAATATTTCAAATCAAAAGAATTAGGCGACACAAAAATCGTGCCAAAAACACCAAGAATCGGCATGGATGGCTGTTGTGGAAAAGGTTGCAATGGGTGTTTGCCATTTTGGAATGACGAAAAATATGCGAAAGCGAGAGAGATTTTGAAAGGGAAAAAGATTGGGGAGATGCTTTAAGTTAAAAAAATCTACGATTTTTTTAAGGGAAAACTCTCTTTATCAAGAATTGATAGGAAGCAAAGCTTCCATGGATTATAGTAAAAAAACTTAAATTTTATGACAAAACCAATCCTAATCGCAATTGATGGCCCTTCGGCTTCTGGCAAAGGCACCGTTGCAAAAAAACTTGCAGCGCAATTTAACCTGCCCTATCTCAACACTGGCGCTCTTTATCGCGCAGTTGCTTGGCGCTTAATTGTGCAAGGAATTTCTCTTGCTAATTTCCCTGAAAATATCGATATTTTAACTAAAGATATCGACCAAGACGATTTAGAAAATGAAGAATTATTTTCCGAAAAAACTGGCGAAATTGCCTCAAATATCGCTAAAAACCCAATTTTAAGGCAAAAATTAGTTGATTTTCAGCGAAATTTCATCGAAAATGGCATTTTAAACCAAAATGGTGCAGTTTTAGATGGTCGCGACATTGCTTCAACAATTATGCCTGAGGCTAATTACAAATTTTATATCACGGCAGACGTTGAGATACGCGCTAATAGGCGCTTCAAGCAGCTTAGCGAAAAAGGTGACAAAGTTTCATATGACGAAATTTTGGCGCAACTTCAAGCCCGCGACGACAATGACAAAAACCGCGCAAATTCGCCACTTTCAATTGATAAAAATGCAATTATAATTGACAATGGCAATTTAAACGCGCAAGAAACTTTTATGAAGGCGCTCGATTTGATAAAATAGCATTAAATTAAATTATAAAAAAACTTCAATTTTTAATTACGCCAAATATTAAAATATCGCAAAAAACTTCATAAAATCATTAAAATTGATCGTTTTTAAGGAAAAATCACTTAAAAATCACGAAATTATGAAGATTAAAAAAACATTCATATTTTGCATAGTTAGTTTTTATTTGAGATTTTAGAACGAAATTATAAGACATAAATGGTTAATTATTAGCGGGGCAAATATTGGTCGATTTTGATTGATTTTAAATGCAATATCGTTTAAAGTTTGAGGCACATTTTAACGAAAAATTACAAAATTTCTAAAACATGATAAGCGAAAAAAAAATTACGCCCGAATTGGTAAAGCAGCACAATTTGACCGAAGATGAATATGCGAAAGTGCTCGAAATTTTGGGGCGCACGCCTACAATCACCGAGCTCGGGATTTTTTCAGCAATGTGGTCTGAGCATTGTTCTTATAAATCTACAAAAAAGTGGCTAAAAACAATGCACACAACTGCGCCGTGGGTGATTTGCGGGCCCGGAGAAAACGCCGGCGTCATTGACATTGGTGACGGCCAAGCCGTTATTTTCAAGATGGAAAGTCACAACCACCCTTCATTTATCGAGCCATATCAGGGCGCCGCAACTGGTGTTGGCGGGATTTTGCGCGATGTGTTTACGATGGGTGCGCGTCCGATTGCCAATTTAAATGCGCTGCGTTTTGGTGATATTGATCACCCAAAAACCAGACAGTTGGTGAATGGCGTCGTTTCAGGCATTGGTGGTTATGGAAATTGCGTTGGCGTTCCGACAGTTGGTGGCGAAGTGAATTTTGACAAAAGTTATAATGGAAACATTCTGGTAAACGCCATGACTGTAGGGTTGGCAGACAAAGATAAAATATTTTATTCGGCCGCTTCGCAAGTTGGCGCGTCGGTTGTTTATGTTGGCTCAAAGACTGGCCGCGACGGCATAAATGGCGCTGTGATGGCCTCTGACGAATTTAAAGATGGTGACGATGATAAGCGCCCAACGGTGCAAGTTGGCGACCCGTTTACTGAAAAACTTTTGATTGAAGCGTGCTTAGAACTGATGAAGTCTGATGCGATTTTATCAATTCAAGATATGGGTGCGGCGGGTTTAACCTCGTCTTCTTTTGAGATGTCGGGCAAAGGCGGCACGGGAATCGAGCTTAATTTAGAAAATGTTCCGCAACGAGAAACTGGCATGACACCTTACGAAATCATGCTTTCAGAAAGCCAAGAACGTATGTTGATGATTTTAAAACCAGAGAAAGAAGAATTCGCGCGCAAAATTTTCGAGAAATGGAATTTAGACTTCGCGGTGATTGGCGTAGTGACTGACACAGGAAGAGTTGTGTTAAAAATGAACGGTGATGTTTATGCTGATATTCCATCTGATCCACTTTCTGAAGCGGCGCCAGAGTATGATCGACCTTGGATATAGAAAGAATTAGATCTTTATTTTGTAAAACAAAGCTCGAAAAAAGCCTTAAATATAGCGAGAGAATATGCGTCAAATAAATTACGCACCCGCAAAAAATTAAATGAAAATAGTC
>CAMCFD010000021.1 GCA_945874115.1 Rickettsia typhi
AAAAATGTTATGGAAATTTCTGATTTAGAACAAGCGCAAAAATTGCTGAAAATGGTTGATGCGCTTGAAGATTGCGACGATGTGCAAAATGTTTGCGGAAATTATTCTTTTAGCGAAGAAATCGTAGATAAATTATAATCTTTAAAGTGAATAAATGACTTTAAAAAGAAAACTAAATATTTCATTTATAGTTTTGTTTCTGGCCTTTATTCTTGCACCTTTGTTCGATAATATTTTTCATATTTCTCCCGTCAAAAATCTTTTTGAAAATAGGGTTTTGTCTGGCTTGCCAAAAAATCCACAAACGCTTAGAGAAACTTCAGACTATCCACGAAAATTCGATAATTTCTTTAATGACAATTATGGCTTTCGCAAAACTTTGATTTCGATAAACAGTTGGCTTATGGACAATGTTTTCAATCAGTCGCCAGACAACAGAGCAATGATTGGCAAGGATGGCTGGCTTTATTTCGACAATAATAATTCTTTGATTGACGCGCAAGGTTTGGCGAAAATTAGCGATAGAAAAATTGAGATTGCTGCGAATTCTTTGATAAAAAATTGGCACAATTTGCGGGCGCAAAATATTGATTATTTATTTGTGATTGCGGCTGATAAAACTTCGATTTATCCTGAGTTTTTGCCGGATTTTATTAAAGTTTCGCGAAAAAATCGGCGCATCGATAAGTTGATAAAGGTGCTGAAAAATAAAGAGCCGAATTTTCCGCTGATTGATTTGCGCGAGATTTTGCTTGAGGCGAAGAAAAATGAAGTGATTTATCACAAGACCGACACCCATTGGAACCGCAGAGGCGCTCATTATGGCTATGTTGAGATTATGAAAAAATTGGGGCTTGATTATAACAAAAGAAGCGAGTTTAGGAATTTTGAAGACGCTTTTCATGTTGGCGATATTGCTCAAATTATGAATATGAGGCTTGGAAATGAGAATCTTGATTTGCGCGCAAATTTTGAGGAAAAATGGTTTATTATAAAGCCAACGAAAGAAGAGAAAAAAGATTTTCGTAAGGCAGAATTTTTCAGTAATCACGATGAAAATCTGCCGGTTTTGTTTGTTTATAAAGATTCATTTTTTGACAATATGACATATTTTATGGCGCAACATTTTTCGCGAAGCTATTTTGTCAACGAATTTCCTTGCGATTTGAACATTGATGTGGTACAAAAATATAAATCAAATATTGTCATTCAACAGTTTTGGGAAGGCAGAATTGAGGAAGTTGTTAATAAATGTAAAATAAAATAAATGAAAAAATTAAATGTCGCAATTATTGGCGCTTCAGGCTATACTGGTGCTGAGTTGATAAGAATTTTGCTTAATCACTCAAATGTGCAAATTAAAGCGTTGATTGCTAATTCGAATGCGGGGCAAAAAATTGAAGAAATTTATCCGCATTTGATCCATTTTTCTTTGCCGGTTTTGCAAAAAATTGAAGAGGTGAATTTTTCTGAAATTGATGTCGCATTTTGTTGTTTGCCGCACACAACTTCGCAAGAAATTATCAAAAAATTGATGGACAATAAAAATTTATCCCATCTTAAAATTCTTGATTTGTCAGCAGATTTCAGGCTTGAAAATGTCGATGATTATAAAAAATGGTATGGTCATGAACATATCGCTCCAAGCTTACAGCCGCAAGCTGTTTATGGATTGTCAGAAATTCACAGAGACAAAATTAAAAAGACAAATTTGGTCGCATGCCCCGGATGTTATCCAACTTCGGCTTTGTTGCCACTGATTCCATTGCTTCAAAATAATTTGATTAAAAAAGAGGGAATTATAATTGATTCGAAGTCTGGCGCAACTGGCGCAGGAAGATCTTTGAAAACGGGAAATTTATTTTGTGAAGTTAATAATTCAGTTAAAGCTTATTCAATTGGCAAACACAGACATGTTGGAGAAATTGAGCAAGAGCTTGTTAAAGCTGCGAAATCGGGTCTTGAAATTGATTTTACGCCGCATTTAATTCCGATAAATCGCGGAATTATTTCTACAATTTACGCTGATGTTAGCGATGGATTTTCGATTGATGACATAAAAAATTGCTTGCAAGTTAAATATGAAAGTGAATATTTTGTAAATGTGATTGAAAATGAACCAAATATTTCTGATGTTGTAGGCACGAATTTTTGCGTAATTTCTGTCAATAAAGCGAGAACTAAAAATAAAGTTATCATAGTTTCTGTGATTGACAATCTTTGTAAAGGTGCGTCAGGACAGGCTGTTCAGAATATGAATATCTTGTTTGGTTTCGATGAAAGATCGGGTTTAATTAATGCTCCACTTTTTCCGTAATAACTGATTTGAGCCCCAAAAAACGGGGCGGTGCTTATGCGCCGAACAATCTTTAAAACAAAAGTTTATTTATGAAAATAAATATTTTTATTTTGTTAGCGGTTTGCGTGACTCTTTCTGGTTGTAATAAACACGAACCTTCTGATGTTTCTTGTCTTTATCAATATTATGGTAAAGATGAAAAGCAGCCATGCGCCAAGCGTTATAGGCTTATTGCAGTTGGAAGCAGGCCTTCGCAAGAATAATTTCTTTTGTTGGCGCGAAATAGTTTTCTGAAAAAATCTAAAAATTCGCGATTTTTCTTCGACAAAAAAATCTGATAAATATTGAAATGACAACAATTTTTGCTCCAATTACGGCAATAGGAATTTCTGGTGTTGCAACAGTTCGAATCTCTGGCGACAAGGCTTTGTGGTGCTTAAAACAACTTGGCGTTAATAATTTGCCGCGCGCTAATCAAGTTAAATTTGCGAAAATTTTTGATCAAAAAAACTCTGAATTAATTGACGAAACTGTTGTTGCATTTTTTCAAGCTCCGCACAGTTTTACGGGTGAAGATGTTGTTGAAATCAGCATTCACGGCTCGCCCTATATTTTAAAAAAGTTAATTCAAGTTTTATCAAGTTTTGACAGAGTTAGAATGGCGCAGCCCGGCGAGTTTTCGAAAATCGCATTTCTAAACGGAAAAATTGATTTGGTTCAGGCCGAAGCAATTGTCGATTTGATAAAATCTGAAACCGAAGCGCAACATCAACAAGCCTTGAAACAATTAAGTGGAGAGCTTGGAAGAATTTATGATAATTGGCGAACTTCGATAATTGAAATTTTAGCGTTAATCGAAAGTTTTATTGATTTTCCCGATGAAGATTTGCCTGATTATGTGATTGATGAAGCGACGAAAAAAGTTAGAAAGTTGAGCGATGAAATTTCGCTTCACTTAAACGATAATAAGCGCGGACAAAAAATAAAAGATGGTTTGAGTCTTGCTATTATTGGCTCTCCAAATGTCGGAAAATCTAGCTTGTTGAATTTTTTGGCAAAAAGTGAAGTTGCAATTGTGTCAGAAATTGCCGGAACGACGCGAGACATAATTGAAATTCATCTTGATATTGCGGGCGTTGCCGTAAAAATCGCCGACACTGCAGGAATTCGTGAAAGTGAAGATAGAATTGAGCAAGAGGGAATTAAGCGCGCGTTAAAAAAAGCGCAAGATGCAGATTTGAAGATTATCTTGGTTGACGCGGCCGATAAAGGGTTTGAGACAGATTTTGGTTCGCAAAATTCGCAAAATGTCATCACGGTTTTAAATAAAATAGATTTAGTTGGCGAGGTTTTAGAAAAATCTGCGCAAAATTATGATGTAGGAATTTCTTTAAAAACTGGTGAAAATCTTGAAGTGTTGCTAAAAAAACTCGAAGAAAAAGTTTTGGAAATATTGCCAAAACAGGCTAATCCATTGATTACGCAAGAAAGATATCGTGTTGCACTTTCGCAAGCTTTAGATTCTCTTGCTAATTTTTCGCTTGAAAAAAACATCGAACTTGCGGCCGAAGATTTACGAATTGCGTCTTATGAAATCGCGAAAATAACGGGAAGAATCGATGTTGACGATATTTTAGACGTGGTGTTTTCGAAATTTTGCATCGGGAAATAAATTTATCGCGTTGATCGTTATTTCTTCAAGATCTTTCGCATCTTGCATTGCGTCAATTGTTAAACTTCTCAATTTCTGATTTATGTGGGGCTGTTAGCAAAATCTAGTTTTTATCATTTTCTTCGGTTATTGCAATTTTAAAATCGCTTTTAGAATGCATTTCCTATTTCCATTCTTTTCCAATCTCAACATCAACTTTCAGTGCAACGTCAAAAATCATCGCGTTTTCCATTTCTGTTTTAACAATTTGAGCAACATTTTCGGCTTCATTTTCGGGTGCCTCGATAATTAATTCATCATGAATTTGCAAAATCATTTTTGCATTTGGCGCAATCTCTGACAATTTTTTATCAAGTTTAATCATCGCTTTTTTGATGATATCGGCCGCGCTTCCCTGAATTGGTGCGTTAATCGCCAGTCTTTCAGATTCTGCGCGAACCATGCCATTTTTATCGTTAATGCCATTTATAAAACATTTTCTGCCGCCAATTGTTTCAACAAAGCCGTTTTGATGTGCCAATTCTTTATATTTCGCCATATATTCTTCAATTCCGGGATAAGTTTTGAAGTAAGATTTTATGTAATCTGACGCTTCAGTTCGCGAAATTTTTAGCTGTTTCGCAAGCCCAAATGCGCTGATTCCATAAACTATGCCAAAATTAATTGCCTTGGCTTTTGATCTAATTTCTGAAGTGACATCGCTTTCACTAAGCCCAAAAACCTGTGCCGCGGTGATTTGGTGAATGTCTTTATTTTCTTTGAATGCCAAAATTAAATTGTCGATTTTAGCAATCGCCGCAATTACGCGCAGTTCAATTTGTGAATAGTCAGCCGAGATTAACAAGTTGCCTTTTTGAGCGATAAAACATTCGCGAATTTTTTTGCCGTCCGCGGTTTTTATCGGAATGTTTTGTAAATTCGGATTGCTAGAGCTAAGCCTTCCCGTGATCGTCGTCGTTGTTGAAAAATTTGTGTGAATGCGCCCAGTTCTTTCGTTAATTTCTTTCGGAAGCGCGTCGGTGTAGGTGTTTTTCAATTTTGAAAATTTGCGAAATTCTAAAACTTTGCTCGCGATTTCGTTTCCTTCAAGATCTAATTCTTCTAAAACACTTGATTTTGTTGAAAGAGCGCCGGTTTTCTTTGATTTTTTCGAAGATTCTAATCCCATTTTTTCGAACAAAATTTTCGACAATTGTTGCGTTGAAGCAATGTTAAATTCTTCGCCGGCAAGCTGATAAATTTCTTTGGTTAGCTGCTTAATTTTTTCTTCAAATTCTTTCGAAAGAATTGCTAATTTTTGCGTATCAACTTTTACGCCGACATTTTCCATCTTCGCAAGCACTGAAATTAAAGGCTTCTCGAATGATTGATAAGAATTTGTAAGTTTTTGCTCGAAAATTTTTGGCGATAAAATTTTGTATAATTGCCACAAAGCAAAATTTTTGAATGAATAAAATTCTTGCTTTTTTTCAAGATTTTCAAACTCGGCGGGAATTCTTGATTTTTCAAGTTCGCTGAAAATTTTATCGAATCCAAAAGCTGAAATATCTTCGACTAAATTCATGTCAACTAAATCGCGAAAACTGTTTCTGACCGAAGAATTTAATAAGTGATTAATTAAACACACATCTTCGAAAGACTTGATCTGTATGGGTTTTTCTGTGAGCGGTAAAAATAAACGTAAAAACTTTTTAGTGTCAAAAAATATTTTTTTTATCGCCGAATCTTGTAAAATTTCTATAAATTGATTTATAAAAAACTCACTTGTAAAACTTTTCTCACTTTCTTTTTTTTCTTCAAAATTAAATAAATCAACTTTAAGATTTGGTGATTTTTCTATATTTTCAACCTCAAAATAGAAAATTTCTTTCAAAACTTCATCCTGCTTTATCGTTGAAATTGTAAGGATTGAAGGCGTTGTGAAATTTTCTTCAAAATCAATAATTACGATTTCATTTTCTAAAATATTTTTTGTTAATTTTAAAAATTCTACTTCGTTCTCAATTTTTATTTTCTTTATTTCATGAAAATCTGCAGACTTCATTTGAGAAGTTTTTCCTGCAATTTTTTGTGAATTAGGAAGCTCTTGATTGATAATTTCCGCAGAAATATTGAATTCTTTCTTCACGCGTTCAACCAATGATCTAAAGCCTTGGTCGCCAATAAATTTAATTAATTTATGCGGATCAATATTTTTTACCGCCAAATCTTCTTCACTAATTCCAAGCTCAACATCTTCTTTTAATGCAATCAAAATTTTCGATAATTTCGCATTTTCAACGCCATCTTTCAACATTTGGCGGCGTTTTTCTTGTTTTATGTCGTCAAGATTTTCGAAAATATTTTCAAGAGTGCCATATTTATCGATTAATTCTGCCGCAGTTTTTGGGCCAATTCCTCTTACTCCCGGAACGTTATCGGAAGAATCTCCCATTAATGACAAAATGTCTAAAACTTTATCTGGCATCACCGCAAATTTTTCCTTAACTTCATTTGCGCCAATCATTTTGTTTTTCATCGCGTCATACATCGAAACTTTATCGTCGACAAGCTGCATCAAATCTTTGTCGGACGACACAATTAACACATCATAATCTTTCTTCGAATATTGTTTCGCAAGCGTTGCAATAATATCATCAGCTTCAAAACCGATTTTTTCTAATATCGCTAAATTCAGTGATTCTGCGGCTTCACGCACAAGCGGAAATTGTGGAATTAAATCTTCAGGACAAGGCGGACGATTGGCTTTGTAAGCAGGATAAATGTCATTTCGAAAAGTTTTCGAGCCTGAATCAAACACAACCGCAACGTGGCTCACATGAAGGCTTGCGAGCAATTTGATTAACATGTTCGTAAAACCATAAACCGCGCCAACTGGTGTCCCGTCTTTTCTGGTGAGTGGAGGAAGAGAATGAAAAGCGCGAAAAACAAAACCATATCCGTCGATTAGTGCGATTTTTTTATCTGTCATTTTCGATGTTGTTAATTTTTATGCGCGATTGTCGATGCTAAAATTTATTAAGCGGCAAGCGTAAATAAGCGATTCCGTTATCTTTAGCTTTTGGTAATCTTGCGGCACAAATATTGACTTGAATTGAAGGTAATAATAATTTTGGAACTGCTAAAGTCGCGTCGCGCTTGGTTCTTTTTTCAATAAATTCGCCGCGCGATATTTTTTCATTGGCTAAAATATTATTTTTCTTCTGATCACCAACTGTTGAAACACAAGCCAATTCGCGGTTTTGCGGCGGATAATCATGCGCGGTATAAATTTTAACATCGTCGCCAAGCGCAAATATTTTTTGCAGCGAATTGTAAGATTCTTCAACGCTTCCACCCGGAAAATCACAGCGCGCCGTTCCTACGTCTGGCATAAAAATTACGTCGCCAACAAAAATTGCGTCACCAATTTTATAGCAATAACAAGACGGCGTGTGGCCGGGTGTGTGAATTACTTCAACTTCTAATTCACCGATTTTAAATTTTTCGCCGTCATGAAAAAGTCTGTCGAACTGAGATCCATCAAGTGGAATTTTATTTTGCAGTCGAAAAACCGGCGCCCAATATTTTAAAACATCAACAATTCGTGCGCCAATCGCCGTTTTTACCGATTTTCCCCAGTCTTTTTCTAGCGCGATATTTTTGATATAATCGGCTGCACTCAAATGATCAGCGTGAATGTGGGTTTCTAAAATCCACTCAAGTTTTAATTTGTTCGATTCGATATATTCAATTAATTCATCAGCCGATTTTGTAGAAGTTCGCGCCGCAAAATGATCATAATTCAAGACAGAATCAATTATCGCCGCCGCGCCTGTTTTAGGGTCGCTAATGACATAAGAAAAAGCGGCAGTTTCTTGGTCGTAAAAATCTTTTATTTGCATATTCTAGTTTTTAAAAATTAATTTTAGACGATTTTCTGCGAGTAATATCAAGTTTGTAAGGCAAAAAATTCACGCAAAAAAATGTTGTTTAAGTTCGTTATTCAGGCAAAATAAAGTAATATTTAGCGTGAAAATTTATTTATTCCACGGCATTTTCGACAAAAATTTCGCCATTCCGCACCAATCTATTATTGCGGTGAACATAAGCCCGAAGCCAATAAAGGCGGGCAGGGCGATGAAGTTGAAATTAACGAAAAATGTCAAAAGGCAGCCAACAAACACCAATAAACCGGCGGTTAATCTAACTTGTCTCTCAATTGACATGCTGAATTTGGCGCCTTCGTGAGGTCGCGAGGTTTCAAGTCCGCGTTCGCTCCAGCCTAAAATTCCACCTTCTAAATTATAAATATCAAGCGCCGGATTTTCGCTTAATAATTGCGTGCAAGCCCGACTTGAGCGTCCGCCGCGTTGGCAATGTAAAATGATTTTTTTGTCGCGAAATTCGTGCGGAATTTTATCTTCACTAATTTGGCCAATTGGAATTAAACACGAGCCTTTTATCGATTGATGTTGATGTTCTGAATGTTCGCGAACGTCAATTATACAAGCTTCTTTGCTTTCAAGCCATTGCTTTGCAATTTCTGGTTTTATTTGTTTTATCATATAAAAATCCTCAAAAAATAGTTAATTTCCTAATAAAAATTGTAGCTTTTTTAAAATATTAATCAAGAAAATGATGTTTTTTGTTGTTAATTGATGAAATTTTAGCTTAAAAGAGTGTTTTTTGGTAAAAATTGTTATAAAACGCTACATTTTTACTCTAAATTAGTGAGAGTCTTTGTAAAAAATATTGCATTTTTATAAAATATCGTGTATAATGAAGGTTTCCATATAATTTATTTATGTCGATAATAATTACGATTTTATTTCTAATATTTTTAAACGCCTTCTTCTCTTTGTCAGAAATGGCCATTATTGCGTCGAGAAAACCAATCTTGCGTGAAATGCTTAGGGGAGGGAATCGCGGCGTTGAAAATGTTTTGAAAATTCTTGAAGATCAAGGTAGATTCCTCTCGGCAATTCAAGTCGGAATCACCGCTGTTGGCACATTGACCGCCGCTTATGGTGGCGCGACCATTGCCGCTTCTCTTGGCGGCTTGTTAGATAAAATTCCCTTCGTTAGCCCTTATGGACAAAGCATTGCGCTTGTTGTCGTTGTTGTCGTATTAACCTATTTTTCTGTCGTAATCGGCGAATTAATTCCTAAAAGATTGGCACTTAGAAATCCGGAAATTATTTCAGTTTTTATTGCGCGACCAATGCTGGCGTTTGCTAGCGCGTTTTCGCCGATCGTCAAATTGCTTGACTTATCAGCTGAAATTATCATGAAGTTTTTCGGAATTTTCGGGAAAAATGAAAGTAAGGTCACTGAAGCCGAATTAAAAGCCATCATCAACGAAGGCGTTGAAAGTGGCGCAATCGAAAAGTCTGAGCATGAAATGATGCATAGAATTTTTCGCCTTGATAATCGCGATGCCAAGTCGATAATGACTCATTCAAGCGAAGTTGCGCTGATTGACATTAATGATTCGATTGAAGAGGTAAGGCGAAAATTTAGCCAAGCTCAACATTCTCGATATCCGGTGACTGATAAAACTACGCAAAAAATTATCGGAATTGTACAAGTTAAAAATCTTTTTTCTGACTTTATAAGTTCGGGCGAAATTGATATTAAAAAACATTTGCAAGAAGTTAATTTTATTTCTGAAAACATAAATTGTTTGAAAGTTTTAGAAATGTTTAAAGCCTCGTCAATTAATATGGCTATAGTGATTGACGAATATGGTGCGATTGAAGGAATTGTTACTGATTCTGACATTTTTGAAGCAATCGTTGGTGTTTTGCCTTCGAATTATGATGAAAATGATGAAATGATGATCAAGAAAAGAGATGACGGATCGTGGCTTGTCAACGGTTTGACGCCAATTGATGAAATTAATTTAGTGATTGGAATCGAAGAAATTGGCATGACTGAAAAATATGATACGATTGCTGGTTTTGTTCTTGATAATCTTGAAGGAAATGTCGTTGAAAGTGCTAAATTTAATATGTTTGGATATAGTTTTGAAATTGTTGATATGGATAAAGAAAAGGTTGATAAAATATTAATTTATAATATTGACGATGACAGCAAAGACAGATGTATGTAAGCTTTTCATCATAAATTTACACCAAAATTTATGAGAGAAAACGACATCACGAAAAACCCAAAATCACAGAAAAAAACTTATCAGTTTGGCGTTTCTTGCGAAAATATCGCGCAAAATTTTCTTAAATCTCAGGGATACTCAATTTTACAAAATCGCTATAAGACTAAATATGGTGAAGTTGATTTGATTGTGAAAGATTCTAAAACTTTGGTTTTTGTCGAAGTTAAGGCGCGCAAAAAAGATGAATTAATCGAGGTGATTTTGCGGCAAAAACAAATTGAGAGAATCAAAAATTCGGCGCAATATTTTCTTTCGCAAAACCTGCAATATCAAGATTTTGACGTGCGTTTCGATTTTATCTTATTCACAAATTCTTTAATTCCACTTCATCACAAAAACTATTTTTAGAATAATGTTGACTAATGAAAATTTTTTATTAAAGTTAATTTATGCAAAGCTAAATTTATTTTAAGAGCCTTTGTTTTGTCGATGATGTCTAATTATTTAAACTAATTTATATGGTGATTAAGCTTTCGAAACCGCCTCTTTTTCAAGATGATTCTCAATTAAGAACTTTGACAGAATTTAGCGATGTTTTCAAAGGAGGTTCGGTTGAAAAACATAAGGGGATTGATTTTATCGCGAAAAAGGGCGATTCGGTTTTTGTGGCTCACGCGGGAGCGGTGATTAAAGCTGGAAATTTTGGTGATTTAGGAAATGTTGTGGTGGTTAAAGACTCTGTAAGTGGCCAATCTACGTTATATAGCAATTTGGCGAGCGTTAATGTTGTTAAAGGTCAAACTTTAACGGTGGGAGAGGCGATTGCGACTGTTGCTGACTCTGTTTATGAAAGCGGTCCGGTGTTGCATTTCGAGATTTTAGACGAAGCTTTGACGAATTTGGTTGCGCAAAATGCGAATGCGGGCACGATTGGAATTGAAGGTGTTGAAGGTGGAAGAGTTGATCCGCGGCCGGTTTTGCGATCGAGTTTTGCGAAATTTACGAGATCGATTCAAGTTGTTAAAAATAACGTTAAAGTTAATGGCGAGGCGCCAATTGGTGCGGAGAAACTCGGGAATTCATTTTTAATTAACGGTAACGCAAATGTAACCATAAATGCCCAAGACGGAAAAGATGTTTTTGCTGTTGAGTTCGACGCAAAATCTAGCGGTAAAGTTGTGATTCAAGATTTAGATTTTGATGGTGTTTTGGTGGTTAACGGAAAACCGATTTTTGAGGGAAGAAATGCAATTCCTCTGCGCTATGCAAATGGCACGATAGTTGAAGATAGATGGGAAGTTAAGGCTGGCGCGAAGAGTTATCTTTTGGATAAAGTTGGCAATAATTTAATAATTGCTCAAGAATCAAATGAAGATAATCAAATCGTTATTAATGGATATTTTCAATCTTCAAAAATAAATCCGTTTGGCATAAAATTTTATGAGCAAGATTTGGCGTCAAGCGTGTCGACAAATTTTGGAATTGACGCAATGTTTGGAAGTGGCGTATTTCCTACTGCGCGTCGCGATGGAATGTTTGTTGTGCAAAAAGTGGAAAGCGATGGTTTTTATGTTGCAAGATATAACAATCGCGGCTTTGAAATTTCTAAAGAATTAATCGCGCCAAAAGATAGTTATGGTTTCGATCAAAAAATTGTGAATCCTGGTGGTCAAAGCATTATTTTTAGTGACGGAAGAATCGGTTTTTTATATGCGCAAGATAATATTAAGCGTAGAGCTGATTTTAGGCTAACTTCGGCCTCATCAGATTTGAAAATGGCGATTATTGATTCTGACGGAAAATTATTGACCACAAAAACAATCGCACAACAAACTTTTACGTCAGAAACTGCGTATAATGGCAATAAATTTATGCCGTCAAATATATTGGTTGACCAAAATAGTGGAGAGGTTTTTTGTTCTTACACCAGAGGCGGTTCGAAATTTTTTAATGCGCTTTGTGACTCGAGCGTGAATCAAACCGATTTTCAAATTGCTTTGGGAGAAAGGCCTGATGGCAGGAGTTTGTTGTCTGGTATGAGTTATAATCAAGCAAAATTACCAACCGGACATGAAATTAGCGGCGCTAGCAAATCTTTTGTAATTAAAGCCCCTGTTTTTTCTAAAATTGCTGATGGACAAGTTTCGGGTGTTAATATTGATAATGGCGGTGGCTATCATTTTGACGGATTAAGGCCTTATGACTCAATCGATTTGTTTGGAGGAAATAATAAAGTTTCAATAGAAAATGTCGCTAATTCTGTTTTGATGGTTAACGGTTTTGGTGCTGGATGTAATATTAATTTTCCACTTTTGTCAGCTTCTGATCAAGAAGAAATTTTGAGTGCGGCAACGATTCATTCGACGCGCGATAATTTTGTCGAGGATTTTTTTGGACTTGGAACCGCTCCGATAAAACCGGGAAAGCCTTTATTATCGGTTGCACGAAGAAGAAGGGATTTTTTTGACCAAGAAGAATCTGCTCCACTTTCTGAGCCTGATTATGGCGTTGATAATTATGTGGTTTTGAATCTTCCTAATAATCAAAAAATAGTTATAGACATCGATCCGCAAATTTTTCTAGACTTGGTTAGAAACAATAATGCGATGACTTTTTTGCCGCCGATTCCTTCTTCTCCGACTTTGCCAAGTTCTTCTAGTCAGCCGCAGATTTTTAGTTCGCCAACTTATTTGCAATCAAGTTATCCTCCTTTGCCTTCAGCTTCGGCGTCGGCATCAGAATCAGGTGTTTCTCCTTCGGTTTTGGCTTCGGCGTCGGGTTATGCTTCTTCTTCGGCTTATGCGTCGTCTTCGGCGGCACCGCAAGCTTCTTCAAGCTATGATGAATTATTGCCATCGTCATCAGCTTTTTCACCAGATTTGTCAAAGCCTTCTGCCACGCAGCATGGCACTTTAAGCACTGTGCTTGGCCTTTCTTCGATACTTCCGACGCTTTCTTCTTCTGCGGCCTTATTGGCCTCGTCTTCGTCTAAGTTAATTGCCTCTGCTTCTGCTTCTGCTTCTGCTTTTGCGACGCCAACGCCAACTGTGAGTCCAACGCCATATAATCCTACGTCACCAACGACGGAAAGTCCTCGGACGACGGAAGATCCGAGCGATAAAACTATGGGTGGTGGAGAAATAGCCGTTATAGTTTTAGCTTTGCTTGCCACGGCCATTTTTATTATCGGTTGTGTTAAAAGACAAAATGATAGAAGGCGCAGAACTGCTCCGATTAACAATGGTGATATGCCTTTGCAGCCGTTTTTGCAAAGAGAAAATCCTGTTGAGGGGGTGCAAGGACAAGTGGGAGATGCTAATCCTAACTTAGAAGGTGCGTTGGCGGCGGCTGAAACTGCGTTTCGTGCGCCAAGAGCACCAAATCCCCCACGTTTTCTTCCGCCTTTAAGAAGAGGTGATGCGGTGGCTGAAACCGCGTTTCAAGGAGGTGTAGATTGGATAAGAAGACGAATTGCTTGGGGTGAGTTGCCGGCGGCGGCGCCTGCACGATCTTTGAAAGAGGATGTTGCTGGTGCTGCACAACCTGCTGCAAGAGCTCATCCTGCGTCAAGAATGACGCCGGTAAACCTCCCAAAATCTATTCCGCCTTTAAGAATAACGGATGGAGATGGGCATGGCAAAATCTAAGGCTATTTTGGATTGTTATATTTTAAGAGATAATTAATTCAAGTTTTAAATCAGAACTAATTTAAGAGAGAACTGAGAATCATTTTTTCTCTTATAATTTTTACGCTCTTTTTTTGTTATTCAAAGCGGCTTTGTTATTTCTGTTCGCTTTTTTGTCATTCCTGCGAAAGCAGGAATCGTGTTTCTCAGATAATATGAAAATTATGAGTGGGAAATTTTATAAGCCTAAGGAAGTGGAATTACGGGAAAAACTAAATCTTGTTCTTTGCCATCAGAATTAATTGGCGCGCCGCTGTTTTGTTGTTGCATATAAGCTGGGGGAATATTTTGTGGCGGCTTTTCAGTCAAGGCCGGAATTGGGGCCACGGGCTGAATTATTTGTTGCGTTGGCTGAGTAACAATTTGCTGTTGATTAAAATTCGCGGCTGGTTGTGTTTGATTTTGCGCAGGATTATTGTTTGACACATCTACGCTACCAACAGCGCCGGCAGCCGCAGTAATTTGCACCGGTTTTGGATATAAATTATACAAATAATTTGCGTAAGCTGGATCGGTTTTTAATTTTTCTTGGCGCTCTTTTCTAAGTGCATCTAATTCTTCTTTCTCCTTTTTATTTTTCTCGTCATATTTTTTCTTATATTCGTCAGCGTCAACGCATTTTTTTTCGTGCCAACATCTGTTTTCTGAGCAATCGCAGCCAAAAGTTTGAGCTTTGGTGCAAAGCGCAAAATTGTCGAATCTGGCCTCGCAAGAATCAACGCAACCGCTGGCAAATTTGCGCCAATTGCCGCGATTTTCTTCGCAAATTTTTCGATCGTCAAATGATGTAAAGACACCTTGCGCAAAAGAATTTTGGTGCAAAAAAATCAAGATAATTGAAAACAAGATTTTTGCGAAGCCTTGATGGATAAGAAAAATCTTGTTTGTCATTATTTGTAAATTTTTGTAATTTCTTTTAAGATTTCGTCACCCATTTGTGAGCAAGAAATTTTTGCCTCGTTTTTAGAAGCGATATCGGCCGTTCTAAGGCCTTTATTTAAAACATTTTCGATTGCTGTTTCAATTATGTCAGCTTCTTTTTTATAGTCAAAAGAATATCTAAACATCATTGCCAAGCTTGAAATTGTTGCAATCGGGTTTGCGATATTTTTGCCAGCAATATCAGGCGCAGAGCCATGAATTGGTTCATATAAAGCATATTGCTTGCCGTTAATTTTTGCGCCAAGTGATGCCGATGGAAGCATGCCTAGAGAGCCAGTCAACATTGACGCCGTGTCTGACAAAATATCGCCGAACATGTTGCCCGTAAGCATTACGTCGAATTGTTTTGGGTTTCTAACAAGTTGCATTGACGCATTGTCAACATACATGTGAGAAAGTGCGATTTCTGGATATTTTTTTGCGCCAATTTCACTGACAACTTCACGCCACATTTCGGTGGTTTCAATCACGTTTGCTTTGTCGATTGAGCAAAGTTTTTTACCGCGTTTTTTCGCAAGTTCGAAGGCAACAATCGCAATTCTTTCAACTTCGGTCGAAGTGTAAGTCATGGTGTTAAAGCCGCGACGCGTGCCGTCTGGCAAGGTTTCTACGCCACGAGGTTGGCCAAAATATAAGTCACCAGTTAATTCGCGCACAATCATAATGTCAAGACCTTCAACAACTTCGCGTTTTAAAGTCGAGCTGTCAACCAGCGCATCAAAAACTTTGGCGGGACGAAGATTCGCGAACAATTCTAATTCTTTTCTAATGCCAAGCAATCCGCGTTCTGGGCGGTGTTTATATTCTAAGCTTTCCCATTTTAATCCGCCAACCGCGCCAAGTAAAATTGCGTCAGATTTTTTGGCTAAGCTTAAAGTTTCTTCCGGAAATGGCGTTCCAACCGCGTCATAAGCGCATCCGCCAAGTAGGGCATTTTCGCATTCAAATTTTTTATCGCTATTTTTATCGAAAAAATCAATAATTTTTTTAGCTTGACCAACTACTTCTGGTCCAATTCCGTCGCCTGCAATCAGTAAAATTTTCTTTGTCATATTTAAATATTTATTAATGTGTAATTTTAAAACAAACAAGAATTAAAATGAGGATTTAAGAATTTGTCCCTAAATAATTCATCACATTTTTTTTGTTAATTTTGCTATTTTTCTAATGTAAGTGATTAGAAAAATAGCTAAAAATTTCCTAAAAATTTATGATTAAATTATTTATGGATAGGTTCTGAGAAAAATTCCCACAAAAAATCTAGTCAAACTTTTTTAACTCTTCGAGCAATTTTTCTTCAAGCTCGGCACCTTGATCGTTGAGCCACTTCATTTTGTTCTCATCGAAAGAAAAATAATCGGCGCCGGTTAATGGCGAAGAATACCAAATTTTTTGATTGGCATTATGTCGATTTATAACATATTCTTGATCGGTTTTGTGAACTAAAATGTCTAATATTCCGTCAGAATAATCGACGTCAAAAACTGAGTTTTTATCTTGCTCTTCAATTTTTTGCATCAATTTCATGAGAAAATCTTCCGATCTTTTATAAAAATTTAGAAACATAATTCTCCTTTAATTTAAGGATAAAGTACTGAAACTTCCCACGTTTTTTTGTCGGCGCTAATTTTATATAAATCGCGTCTGTGAATGCGAAATTCGCCTTCTTGCCAAAATTCTATTCTTTTTGGAACTACGCGAAAACCTGACCAAAAGGGTGGGCGTGGAACATTTTGTCCTTCAAAATCTTTAGCAACTTGCACAATTCTAGTTGGAAATTCTTCGTCATTTTCCATTTCGCAAGATTGTTTTGAAGCCCAAGCGCCAATTTGACTTTCGCGGCGACGTGACGAAAAATAATCGTCAGCTTCTTTTACTGAAACTTTTTCAATTTCGCCTTCAATTCTAATTTGAAAACCGAGAGCGCCCCAATAAAAACAAAGTGCGACATTTTTGTTTTGTGCAAGTTCTCGACCTTTTCGACTGGTGAGATTGGTATAAAAACAAAATCCGCGTTCGTCAAAATGCTTCAAGAGAACCATTCGCGCCGAAGGTTGATTGTTTTCGTCGACACTTGCCAAACACATTGCCGTTGGCTCAATAATCTCTTTTTTCGATTTGGCTTTTTTAAGCAAATCAAGAAAAATGTCGAAAGGTTTGTTAAAATCCGTTTTTTGCATTTAACCTATTTTTATTTTATCAATTTCATTATAACTTATCTCGAAATAAGTTCTGAGTTGAAATTTAAATAATAATTCAATAATCTTTAATCTCTAGATAACAGTTGTCTAAATGTGATATTAACATATATTTTATAAAATGTCAAAAAAACAAGCAATAATTTTATTTTTTTGTGCGATTTTTGTGGGAATTTTATTGATTCAACCATTTAATTATCTGTGTAGAGCCTCTGGTTGGTGTGATCCGATCATAGTTTCATATTATTTGCCTAAAAAAATGGGAACGCGCAGTTTCGACATTATTCTTGAAGCGAAAAATTTGTCAAAAACTGTCGATTTCAGTTCGACAATCCGCTCTGCTGTTGTTTTGAGCGGTGAAGATGTAGAAGTTAAGTTTTTAGCGAGAAATCCGTCAGATCAGTCAATAAAAATTCGTCCTAGACCTTATATTGTGCCGGTTGAGGCTGCGAAATACATCAAATTTTATGATTGTCTGTGTTTCAAAGAAACTTCGCTTAAAGCTAAAAAAACGAAAGAATTATCGGTGAAATTTAGAATTGATCCTAAAATAGAAAAAGATGAATTTTTTAATAATGTTCAAATTATTAGAATTGGCTATGAATTAGCGCAGTAGTTGGTTTTGTGGGATAGTTTGGCGAGATTTCAAAAAATTTTTCTAGCGATTTTTTTAGTGTTGACGCGAGTTGATGATTTTTTTTGACAAAAAAAGTCCGACCTATTTATATTGATTCTTAAATTATTCAACGAATAAATATTATGAAAACAATAGATCCGCTAACCGTTCAATATGCGGCGCAAGATTCTAGCGAAGAGGTAAGAAGGCAGCAATTTCCGATTATGAGCACTTCGAAAAGTTTCTGCGGAGCTTTGTGTTCGTTGATGGCGCTTGATGGAAAATTTGGTGAGAATGGAATTAATGCAACTTTGCAAGAAGTTCTGATGGCTGCGCAAAAACCTCAACTTGGAGAAGAAAGAAGTGCAAAAATTGCGAATTATTTAGCAATGTTGCAAGACAAAGGTTTGCAAGATGTAAGAATGTCTGATTTACTTTCTCACAGAAGTGGTGTTGATGACATATTATTGCCTTATGATAGAGAGCGAGATTATGCGGATAAATTTAATTTTTTTAGCGATAAAATAAAAAAGCGAGATCCTGATTTACCTTACGCGCCTTCGGGTTTTAAATATTCTAATACTGGATATGAATTGCTGGAAGAAATGGTTAATTTTGCTTCTGATCAAGGTGGATATCTTGGTGAGTTAAGGCAGCGAGTTTTGCAGCCACTGGGAATTTCGGCAACAACTACGGCACTTGTAAGTTCGCCAGAAGCTTTGGGTAGGGTTGGAACTGTTCATATTCCGCCAGAACGCAGAGCTCCGTTTGACAAAGAAGGAGAGAGTTCGTCAGATTTTCGTAGTTATAGTCCGCTAGAGCTACATCAAGGCAGGCAGGGTTCTCTTGCTGCGGGGGCTTTGTGTTCGACAATTGAGGATATGGAAATATATTCGGCGGAATTGGCGAAAATGATTTCGGGGCAGCCAAGCAAATTAACTGCAGAAAAAACCCCGCAAGAAATTCAGGATGTTCATCAATTTTATAAAGATTCGCGAGGTGATAATGGTTATAGTCTTGGTGTTGCAATCGTTGACAATAAAGGGCAATGCGTGATTCAAAAAGGAGGTCGCTTTCCTGGTAATAAAAGTGATATGGCAATTACTATGCCATTTTCTTTTGACGATTTTATGCAAGATAAAACTGATGTTTTACAGACAGAAGATTCAAGGTCGCACGTTTATATGCAACAAAGATGTTTTGCGGTTGATGATTTAAATGAAAAATATCAAGATGCTCTTCGCGGTTATTTTTCTCAAGCAGATCCTGCAATTGCAAATGAGTTTGTAAGGATAAATGATAAGGGGAATCCAGAGAATAACGAGTGGAGAAAAAGCCTAAATCAATGGCGAGATAGATTAATTGAAAATGAAAAATTAGCGCCAGATTTTAAAGAATCTCAAGAAGAAATTTGTCAAAAACTTGGAAAAGCTTGTAAAGAAATTTATAATTATTTAGATGATTCAAAAGCTGATCATTCAAAAGATGCGATTGATGCTTTTAAAAATGAAAAACTTACAGAGTCTTTAGGCGGGGCTTCTAAGGGCGTTGGAGCTGCTGAAAAATTCACTGATCGCGTGGCGAAAGCTTGCGGTGTTGATTTAGAAAAAAAGCCTATGGTTTCGCAAAAAGCAGAGATTAAGGGTGAAGCTTTGGGGCCTCATGCTGCGGCCGTTAAAGCTAGAAGTTCTCAAGGTATGTCGGTAGGCCATGCCTAAAAATTTATATCAATT